>JAPLUJ010000342.1:0-3605 GCA_026397695.1 Verrucomicrobiota bacterium
GGCCACCTTGCGCCATGCGGGCAGTGCGTTTTCCTCGTGGGCGGCGAGCAGTATCGGGCCGTAAAAAACCGAGGCGATGTTCGGTTGGTCCATCACCCGTTCGAGGCGGAAGCCAAAGGGCATGCGGACTTCCACGGTATCGCCGTCGGCCCACTTTCGGGCGAGTTTCAGATAGGTTCCGGGCGTGGCATCCACCGGATGATCCTGGCCGTTGATGCGGATGAAAAACCCGCGTTTCGCCCACTGCGGGACGCGGAGATGGAGGTCGAATCCGCCGCCCTTGGTGATGGTCAGCGTGGTGGTGTCGGCGAACGGGAAACGTGTGGCCTGGCGGACCGTCACACCCCGCTCGCGCCAGGTGACGGTGGAGGGGATGTAAAGGTTGACGTAGAGCGCGGCCTGCTGGCGGTGTTTGAAATAGATGGAATCCTGCAACTTGGTATTGCTGTCCAGCGCTGTTCCATTGCAACAGGTATAACCCGTCATGCGGGCATTGCCAAAACCCTTGCCCGCGCCCGGATTCAGCGGCACATGATAGGTGTTGCCGGGAGTGTTCTCATCCACCGATGCGAGAATGTGGTTGTAGAGGGCCTGTTCGTAATAATCCATGTATGCACCGAGTTGGCGGTGCATGAACAGGTCGCGGCTCAGTTTGAGCAAATTGTATGTGGCGCAGGTTTCGTTCTGCCCGCCGGTGGAGAAACCATTGGTGAACAGCGAGTCGGGTTGCGCGGTGTTGCATTCGCAGTTGTTAGGGTTGGCCGCACCCGCCACGCCGCCGATGCTATACATATAACTGTTGCGTGACATGGTCCAGAAGTTATCGGCGATCCGGTGGTAAACCGGATCGTGGGTGCCGTCATAAATCCGCAGGGCGCCGACGATCATCGGGATGTGCTGGTTGGCATGACGACCGCGGATGGTATCGACGTTTTTCGCCAGTCCGTGACTGCGCTTTGCGTCGCCATGGTAAAACAGGACGTGGTCGAAGAGTCTGGCGGCATGCAGGAAGCGCTCGTCCTTGGTAATCGCGTGCAGGCGTGCGAGTTCGGTGTTCATGCCGCCGTACTCGCCGGCGATGTAGCGGTTCCACATGCTGTTGAGGGTGGCTTCAGGGATTTTTTTGAGGCGCTCATGGACCCATAGTCCCATACCCTTGGCCACGTCGAGCGCCTTGGTGTTGCCAGCCGCCTCATGGCAATCGATCAAACCCTTGAGGATCTTGTCGAGAGTGTAATAAGGCGCCCAGATCTGGTTGTTGCCGCCGCCATAGGTCGCGCCGGCCTCGAGCATGATGAATGGATCGGGCGGATAGGCGCTGATGAACCCCTTGCCCCAATTCCAATAATCCGTGCGGATGCCACTGTCTGTTAGGTCGGTATCGTAGCCCTGCTTGCCGGGGCCGCACGGCACTGCTGCGGGATCCGCAGTTGACGGGTCGCCGGGTTTTGCCGGGTTGCCGGATTTCTGCGACAACTCGTAAAGGGTATCCACCATGGCGTTCATCTTGCGCATGAGTGGTTCCCGGACGGTCTCGTTGCCTGCCGCACCGGCCCATGCCTGGGCCAACGCGGTGAGGTAATGGCCGCTGGCGTGGCCGCGCAGCTTGGTTGTCTGGCTGTCCCAACCGCCTAACGGTTTGGCCCCCGCAGGCTGTGGTTGCCCGAAAGCGTGGCGGAACATGTAGAGATAACTGTCGGGGTTGGATTCCAACAACCCGGCAATGAACTTGTCGCGGTTGCGCATGAACGGCGTGTCCATGCCATCGGTGAACTTGTCGAGCGTGACATCGCCCAGCGGGATGGGTGCGAGTGCGAGCGGCGGGCGTTCCATGGGCTCGGCGTCGGACTCCGCCTTGACCGTCACCACCGCCTTTGGTCGGAAATCGGTGCCGGGAACATGGCCGGTCACGGTGTAGGTGCCCGGGCGCAGTGCCTCGAGATTGTTTTCAGGGGCCGGCCAAATCACCCGCACCTGTGGGCCGGCGGCATTGTTTTGATAGGTTCCCGGCAGATAAACGGGCAGGCGCGGCAGATTTCCGAGGGTGGTGGTAGCCGCGATATCCGGCACACCGGTCAGCACGGGACGGTTGGAAAGCCGGCGCACGGTGAGTTCGAACTCGCGGGTGGCGGTGGCCTTGTTGCGGGTAGCAGTCACGGTGAGCCGCACCGCTTTGGAGCCCTTGTCGAAAGCCGGACGGGTGACCACGCCGGCCGGGCTGATCACCGCCGCATCACTCGAAGTCCATGCCAGCGTGCTGAAACCGGACGCGCCCCTAACAGGGAGTTCCAACGATTTCGTAACCGCAGCAGCCGTGTCCAGAACGATGGCTGCCAGATCGGCGGCGACGATTGCCGCGTCGGCGGGCATGGCCAGCACCTTCGCCTCGAAAACCCGCGTAGTGGTCTGAGACTGGCATTCCACGGTGGCCGTTAGAGTCACTTGGGCGTCGGGCTGACCTGCGGCGGGACGGGTGACCTGGCCAGTGGGCGCGATGGCCGCCGGGTTGCTTGACGACCAGCGGATCGTCGCTCCTTGTTTGCCTTGCGTCGGGAGAACCAGCTCCGCCTGCACCTGGGTGAGATCGCCGGGATTGAGCGCCTCTTTTTCGGCTGCGATGATCTCCGCAGCGGTGGGCAGGCGCGGCACGATCACGGTGAAATCCCGGCTGCGCTTGTCGTTTTGCAGGGTGGCGGTAACCGTGAGGGTAACCGTGGCTGTGGCTGTCGCGTGATTGTTAGGCGGACGTTTGACCGATCCGTCGGCGGCGAGCATCGAGCCGCGCCGCCACAGGCATGGCATTGACCCGGATGGTGGCCACCTGCTCGGCGGTGAGGGCGACATGATAAATCCGGAAATCATGCAGCAGGGCATTGAGAGGCGCTCCGGCTTGCAGGGATTTACCGATGAATAATTGGTTTCCTTCGGCGGTCTCCTTGTTGAGTACCTCCTGGATCGTCATGTTGACGCCGTCGGTGCGAGCGACCTGTTGGCCATCGCGGTACAGGCTGAACGTTTTGTTAGCAGGATCGAGCACCACCGCCATGTGGATCCAGCGTCCAACCGGCAGCGGCTCGGCGGCAACCGTCGCCTGTCCGTTTTTTCCGCCGTGGCGGGTGATACGGGCGCGGAATCCGACATTCGGTTGTTTGCCTTCGGCGGGTGCGCACCAGAAATTCTGCGTGCCACTACGGCCGAAATCGAAGATCCGTTGGTCTGGGGCGATGCTGCGAAGCTGGACCCATCCGGTCACGCTGATGGTGTCGATGCCGGCCAAGGTTGCGCCCGGCAGTTTCACATGGTTGCCATCGCGGCCACCCGCGAGCGCCAGCACCCGGCCGAACATCGCATCCTCGACGAAGACGGCTTTCGCTTCGTTCTTGCCGGTGACCACGGTGCCGTGGTGCCGGTTGCGGGAACTGTCGTCGGTGTTGCCCGCGAAGATGTAGCGCGCGGTCAAGGAGGTTTCCCCGATGCCGTCAATGATTTGATCGCCCCCGCCGTCAGTCGGGGCGGATAGCACGGAGGTCGTCAGACTAGTGCCCAGTGCCAGAATGATGCTGCGCTTCATGGATTTTGGGGATTTGGTGTTAGGAAAGCATGTA
>JAPLUJ010000342.1:3702-12249 GCA_026397695.1 Verrucomicrobiota bacterium
TACGCCCTTTTTGGCAGCGGTTTATCGGAAATATTCCGGCTACAACAACGCGATGTTGTGTTTCCGGCACGCCGCGATCATGGCGTCCGGCCAGAGGCTGGTTTGGATTTCTCCGACGTGGGCTTTGCGGAGAAAATACATGCAGAGCCGCGATTGGCCGATGCCGCCGCCGATGGACAATGGCATGCCGTTGTTGAGGAGTTTGTGGTGCCAGAACAGATCACGCCGCTGCTCGCAACCCCTGATTTTCAATTGTCGCAGCAGGGCTTTACGGTCCACACGGATTCCCATGGAGGACAACTCGAACGCCATCTTCAACACCGGATTCCAGACCAGGATGTCGCCATTGAGTCCGTGGTGCCCTTTCGCTGTGGGGGTGGACCAATCATCGTAGTCCGGTGCCCGGCCGTCGTGGATGGTGCCATCGCCGAGATCGCCGCCGATGCCGATGATGAAGGCGGCGCCACACTCGAGGAGGAGTTGGTGTTCGCGCTGTTTGGGTGTTAGTTTGGGATATTGCGCACGGAGTTCCTCGGCGTGGATGAAGGTGATTTCCTCCGGCAGTTCCGGGCGGATGTCCGCATACCGTTCGTAGATGAAGTGCTCGGTGCGTTTGAGGATCGAGTATAGCTTGCAGACGATTTTCTTGAGGAACTCGATGTTTCGTTCAGTGGGCGTGATGACGCGCTCCCAATCCCACTGGTCCACATAAATCGAGTGGGTGTTGTCGAGTGTCTCATCCGGGCGGAGGGCGTTCATGTCGGTGTAGAGACCATACCCTGGCTTGAAGCCGAGGTCACCGAGCGCCAGGCGCTTCCACTTGGCCAGCGACTGGACGATTTCCGCACGCACGCCGGGCATGTCCTTGATGGGAAATGCCACCGGTCTCTCGACGCCGTTGAGATCATCGTTGATGCCGGTGCCGCCTTGGACGAAAAGCGGTGCCGTGACGCGGCTCAGATTCAGTTCGGTCGCGAGATTCAGTTCGACGAAGTCCTTCAGGTTCTTGATGGCGTGTTCGGTTTCCTTGACGCTGTGAAGGGGTTTGTAATTGCGAGGGATGATCATGTTCTGGCGCGAGCGCATGACGGGGGTTGGTTGGCCATGCAGGTTGATCTAGCGGATACCGGCCATGGCAAGGTGGTGGATGATTCCTGCTAGTCGCCGGCGAGGAGGCGCACGATGTGGCGGTCGAGATCGGCGAGGCTGCCGGCGCAGGAGGCGCTCTTCACGCGGTCGACCATTGCGGCACACCACGCCTCCTCCTCGACTTGTTCGTTGATGAACCAGTGCATCAAAACCTGGATGGGATAATCCTTGGCCGCGAGCGCCGCTTCGTAAACAGCATGAATGCCGCGGGTATTGGCCACTTCCATGGCCTGCGCATGCAGCGCGATGTCGAGCAGCGACGCGTGAGCACCTTGCGGCGCGGGCAGCGCGTCAAGTGCCGGCGTGGCACCGCGATCCAGCAGGTGCTCGATCATCTTGGCGGCGTGCTCGCGTTCCTCACCCGCCTGGGTGGCAAAGAACGATGCGAAGCCGGTGAAGTTGCGGGCGGCACACCAGATCGACAGCGCTTGGTAGGCGTGTGCGGCGCTTAACTCGTGGTTGAGTTGGCGGTTCAATTCGGCGAGGACTTTGGTAGAGAGGGTGGATTTCTTCATGATGGTGGATGGGATGATGGAAATCATACCCGGATTTCAATGGCTGGCTAGTAGGAAAAAAATTCCAGGAGATCCGCCTGCATGATTCCTCCTGATATGGGGGTGTTCTTGTGATCATGGTTTCCATGCTAAATGCATTCGCCGTGATCCTTTGGTTTGATCCCGATACTGATCAAAGGCTCGGGCCATATGCGGACCCGCGTATTGCGGACTAGTGCCGGGCGGGTGCCAGCACGACGCGGAAGCCCAGAATCGCATAGAAGTTCACCTCGGGATCGAACTGGTAGCGGCTGGCGGAACGCAGGAACGGGCCCGTTTCGCCAGTCCAGCATCCGCCGCGCCCCACCTTCTTCTTGCCATCGGCCGGGCCGGCCGGGTCTGCGACTTTGCCGCTCGGATATGGGCCGTACCAATCCAGGCACCATTCATACACGTTGCCGTGCATGTCATACAGGCCCCAGGCATTGGGTTTCTTCTTGCCGACAGCGGAAGCCTCGGCTTCATCCGCATGGGCGAAGATCTTCACATAATCCTTGTTTTTGGGGTCACCCTCCACGTTATAGAGCCCCTTGGAACCAGCCCGGCAGGCGTATTCCCATTCGGCTTCCGTGGGCAGGCGATAGACGTAACCTTGAGGCAGGCGGCCGGCCTTTTCTTCCTGAACAGTGATCTTCTTGCAGAACTCGACCGCCTTGTGCCAGGTCACGCACTCCATCGGATAGTCCGGCCTCAGCTTGCCGCCTTCACCGTTCTGCCAGTCCCTGTAGTTGTATGCGGCACCGACATGCAGGGGCCCGCGCCAGAACTGCCAACTTGCGTGGTCGAAGTCGGGCAGCATGATGTCGTAGTATTCTTTCTGTCTGACTTCGTAAACGCCGACGTAGAATGGTCTGGTTAGAGTCACCACATGCTGCGTTTCATCCTCGCGCCGGTCCGCTTCCTCTTTGGGGCTGCCCATGGTAAAGGTGCCGGCTGGAACGAGTTTCATCTTCATCCCGATGCCCGGCACTGTCCAGTCCGCCGTCTTGAGTTGTTTCAGCGCGGCGACGTCGTCCGCCGCGAGCGCTGTGTGTGCCGCAAGCAGCACATATGCTGCAATCATAACTGTGTGTATATTCATGGCGTTCCTCTCGTCCTTGATAGATCGGTCTGATCAGACCGCTAACTTATTATTGATTATTGATTATTGATTATTTTCCCCGCGCCCTTTCCAGCCACTTCTTTACCAGGGGCAATTTGTCAATCGAGTGATCCTGTTCCCATGGCATGCGCCACTCCCAGTCACATTTCGTGTACCATTTGGCCGCGTCCTGGGCATTGTACACCTCCTCGAGCGAGTTCAGGTCTTCCTGCGGTTCCTCGCCGCCTCCGGCCTGAAGGCTGGCCCATTTTTGAATATACCTATGATAAGGATAGTTATAGTGACCGCTGAAGGCCGCCCGGCTGTAATTGCCCAACCAACTGCGCTCCGGGCTGTATTTTGCGCCGTTTTCCTGGATGGCCGCATCGACAGCCATCTTCGCTTCGATAATTTGTCGATTCAGTGCGGCAGTCTGCTGCTTGATCGTTTCAGACGGCTTGTCGGACTTGGCGCTCTGTTCGTTCTTTTGCGGTTCGAGCTTTTTCTCGAGTTCCTGGAGTTTCCGGCGCGCCTCGGCCACCGCCTCGGGGCCCTCGTCGATTTCCCTGATCCGCTGATCCATCACGTCCCTGGTCTTCTGATAGTAAGCGACCAGCGGCTCCCGTTTCGCGTTTACCAGGGCTTCGAGTTCCTTGGCTCCGCCGATTTCCTTGCGGTAGTCCTCGACAAACTCCTTGCTGATACGCTGCGGCGCGTGGCGTCTGGGGACAGGCTCCTTGGCAAAATCCTCATACACCTTGTAATGTACCCGCAGATGATCGAGGCAACCTTTGAAGTGCCCGGTACCGTCCCTTGCCGCTGCGATGAAGTTGCGTTTCTCCGCACCCGGCAGATATACATCCGCAGGACGGAAGCCCGATGCTTTCTCCGCCGCCTTGCGGCCGTCTATCCACAGCGCGATCTTCTTGCCGTCGATCTCGACCCGGCATTGCGCCCATTTGTCCTTGGGCAGCGCGGTGTCGGCGATGATCCGCTCGATCTTTCCTTCGCGGGCAATTGCCAGTTCCAACTTGCCTGAGGAACCGGCAGGAATGAGGACCAGGCGGTTGTCCGCAGACGTGCCGAAATCGAACACCGCCTGGTTTGCGCCGCCTTCCCATTTCAGTCCGATGTCCACGGTGATTTCACCCAGATCGGCCAGGTGCGGCGCAGCCTCGGCATACTGTGTCTTGCCGTCAAAACGAAAACCCCGATGGTCGCCATCAACGACAAAAGCAGGCCGCCCGTAGAGATGGCCGTTGAGGTTGAGCACAAAGAACGCACCCTGAGGGAAGGACTTATACCGGAACCAGTCTTCCAGTATTTCGGTTTCCTCCCGGTCCATCGCATAGTTGGCCCAGAGCTTCCGCGGGTCGTCTTTCTGCTGCTCCGGACGCAGCGGAACCTCATTGGGCGCATCCTTCTGGTCCTTGACGTTGACCGGGTGCAGAACGCGCGTATAGCCATCGATCGCGACATTGCCGGACACTTCGGCCTGGCCGCCGACCTTGGCATGACCCGCCACCGTGACGCCCCCCCTAACAACCGCAAAATCCTCGATCACCGCATGATCCAGCACCTTGGCTCCGTCGAAAACCACGGCGTCGGGCCCGACATAGGCGGTCGCTGCCACCTCGGCGGAAGAAGCCACCATGCCACCGCCGTTCGGATGCCGCTTGCCCGCCACAGACGGCAGGTTGAGTGGCGTGCCAGGACGACATCCGGATAGTTTAACCTCATACGGATACCGATATGCGTGACGCCCGACATACAAGGACCAGTTGGCGGGCAAGGCGGTAGGCGTAGCCGCGACTGTCAGCCAGAACCGGGTATCGTCCGGCCGGACTTCCATCTCCATGACTCCCTTATTCCACAACGGGCTGTAGCGGCACTTGTCGGCTTTGTCCACGGCCACAATGCAGGCGCGCCAGTCGCCGAACGTGTCCGGGTCGTGGAAGCCGCGGAAGTCCACGACGATCTTGCCGGCTCCCTCAGCGGGAACCAGGCGGATGATGTTAGAGCCGAATGGTTCGGGCGATTCCGCCCACGGGATGCGGTACAGGCCGCCTTTGCGATCGACCGCTTCCAGGTAATTGCGTTTAACGGAAGTGTGCTCCCGCCGGAGGTTCTCTTGGAGTTCACAGTCGAATTCCGCCAGGCGTGCGCTGAAGTCGCCCACCACGTCGCCGGCCCCGCGGATTCCGTTAGGGAACAGGCCGCGCTGTTCGCCCAGTCGTGCCAGCCTCTGGAAAATGGACTCATCGTTTCTGGCGGGCAAGGTGATGGCCATGGCATAGCCCCAGTTCGGGTCCTGTCCCGTGATTGCGAAGAGCAGGCATGTGGGATACACGCCGTGCACGCAGCACCGCCACGGCCGGGCGACGTTGTTGTTATATCTCATCCCCGCCGGGTCGTCGATCACCGCGCAGGCGTCGGCCAGGATTTCGCCGTGGACGCCGCCCTGATTGGTCATGCCGTGGCCCCACTCATGCATCAACAGGCCGCTCCAGGGGCCGCCGCCGGAATGCTTGATACCGCAGCCGCCGTAGCCGCCGCCGGAGTAACCCGCCAGCCACTTGGAGCCGTCCCGGTAGGTGCCGACTACGGTGATCTCGTACTTGTGCCGCTCGGGACGGTCCCAGTATGGCATCAACACTCCGGCGTACTCCTGATAGGCCCACATGTCCTCGGCAAAAGTCACGGCGCCCTCGCGGAAAAGACGGGCTTTCTCCGGCTCGTCGTGGTTGACCCACGGGCTGTGGTTCTCGCTTGGTGCCTGCTGCGAGCCGGAAACCCACACGAAGTGCGCGCTCTCAACGCGCATCGTGCCGGGCTCGCCGGGCTTGGCGTTGTCCGGCCACTGCGCATCCGTGCCGGGTTTCAGAACGTACTTCTCATTGGTCAACGTGGCCCGCATCCGTTCCATTTCTTTCAGGTACAGGTCGAGAATGTACTTCTCGTCCTCCTCGACGAGCGCATCCTGCGTGAAGCAGCGCTTGCGGCCGTCCTCCAGCCGCAGGACCACCGCCGGACAATAGAACTTGGGACCTTTGTAGGGGTTCCCGTTCTTGTTCCCGATGCCCCGAAAACCTATCAGATGCGCCTTGAACCCGCGCGGCTGCTCCCCGTCGCGGCGGGTCCACGTCCGCAGCGGCATGCCCTCTTTCACGTCGATGATATCCACGCCCTTGCGCGGCCACCATATCACCTCGCGCCGCTCGTACGCCTGCGGATCGTCCGCGCCGGCAAGCTTGACCTTGTACAAGTCCACGCCGGCTTTCTTGATGGGGCCAGGGTATCTTGCTCCCTCAAAGAAGTCGTAATCGGCAGCGCTGAGTGTGGTGCCTGTTGCCAAGACGAACATGAACGTTGCGAGTAAGGTTGTGGGTGTTTTCATAGGGTTCTTGATTGTAAAGCCGACACTAAAATCCCGGCCTGCCCGCAGCAGGGATATTTATCATTCCATCCCTCCTCTTTATGGTTGTGGTGTTCAATTCTCCGTTAATCCGGTAGCCCCCCCGGGCAGGGCCCGCTAACGGAATTGGCAATAGGGATTGCTGCGGCAGGTCGCAAGGAAATTCTCAAGGACATTCTCCCTGCCTGGAAATTACTGCGACTTGACTTGTTTTCTCAGCCGTCGCCTCGCCTGAAAGTACTCTCATTCATACCAATAGACCACTGAGGCAAAGTGTGCATCCAATGGCGGCGGCACGCCGAACTTGTAGGCCCATTCCCAGTTGAATCGAATGGCGGTGCGAAAAGTCATCGGGGAGTTCCAGAATAGTTTCACATTGACCTCTTTAAAGTCCTGGCTTCCTCCCGATGCCATCGGAGAGGAGAGGGGACTGTGTCCCCACGATTGGTCGAAGAGGTCTTCGTGTCCGGTCCCGTTCCATATGTTTTCGGGGAAGGTACGCTCATCGTCGATGTAGACGTGTTCATCAAGCTCCGGTTGGCATTGGAACAGATCGAGATAGGCGACCAGATGGCCACGGCCCTGGTGATCCAGCGCCCGGTAACCATTCTCATAGAAGAACTCAGACAGTGGCAGATCCGGCCGCTCAAAGCGGTCCACCTTTGACCGGAATGTTCCCTCGTTGGCCTTACTGTGCAGATAGAGCACGTCCTCCCGGAGAGTCGCCTCTTCTTCGACAAACAGTTCCGCGTCAATTGCCGCGGACTCTGCGGCTCTGGACACCAGCTCAACACGGCAATTCCTTCTGAACGGCATGGGCAAATAGCAGTAACGCCAACCGTCCCGCGATTGACCCAGCGCCAGAGTGCGTTGCTGTCGCGAGCCGAACCCATAATCAAGCGGTGTTTGCACTATCGGGCCGGTCTGGTCATCCACCGTTACCTCCATGGTGACTCCCTGCCAGGCCGCAGCCTCCTTGGTCTTGAAGCGCACGCCGTGGATGATGGCGGGGCCTTTGAATTCTGCAACGACGACGCGACGCGACCCGCCGGTCTCCAGCGCAGGAAGCACGACGGTTTTGGCGGTGCGCACGTATCGCGCCACGGATCCCGCAAGCACGTCCATATCCGTCCAAACGGCGGCAGTTTTCTCGATATCCTTCTGCACTTGGTTCCACTGAATGTCCCAATAGGATTCGACTTCCGTCCCTTGTGGCAGAGCCTTTATGTTGATGTTGCAGTAGAGAACGTCACGCTGCATGTAACGAAAGCGCTTCTTGAAGGGGATGGGAACATAGGATGTGAGCCATTTCTTCTCGCCTTGCTGTTCACGCTCGGCGGTTGCATGCCCTGGGTCCAGGAATCTAACTGTTGTCAAGGGGTCCGTGAACGGCAGCAAGCCCCTCACAAAGAACTCGTTAGCCGGGCCGGAAAACAGGATCTTGTCGTCCACCTCGATCCTGATGTCACCCCACGAGCGACCCTTGGAGACGAGTTCGCGCGGATGCGGCGTCCAGATGCGGGTTGTTACACCCGGCCCTTTGTGGTCGGCCACAACCCGCCAACCGTCCTCCACGTACAGGCAGTCGAAGCGATCAGGGTTCCCCCCCTTTCTGGAGAAACCGGAATACTGATAGGTCTTGTGGCCCTGCGGTTGATAAAGATGCGCCGTGCTGCGCATAAGTTTCAGCTCGCCGGCGAATGTGACTCTCTCGTAGTTCATGGAAACCACCCGCAAACCACAGTTGCTGTAGCGATCATCAAGAACGTAGCTGTCGCGGCAAGCGGACCGGCAACTCCCGGCAGCGTCGAGCCACGATCCGCCCCGGCGCGCATGCCCCGCCCCCGCTGACGGGCCCACTGGATCAGTCTCCGCCGCGCTGCCGTACCTGCCGTACCCGTCGGAACACCACTCCCACACATTACCTTTTGCGTCAGGAAAAATCGCCGTGCTGGCACTTGCCATCGTTTCCTCGGCACCGATCAAGGCAACGGATAGCAGCAGGCTGATCACCATGGATTTTTTCACGTTATGACTGAGTGTTGTCTTTTTCATGGCGATGGTTGGTTGTCGCTTTTTTGCGACATGCTTAAATAACCTGATCGCTTGGGATTGGCAACGCTAATGCTTCCTCTTCCAGACATACAACTTCGGGTTGGGATCGTGCTGCGCGAGCCTGCGGCGGCGGATCATTTCCCGACCAGCGGTGCCGGCCGGAAGTCCGGTTTGCCTTTGTCCTTGAGGTCCCTGGAGCCCTGATAGGTGCCGTAGTACGGGACATTGGCGTCGATCCATGTGACGATCCTGACGAACTCCTCGCGGGTGATATCCGCTTTGCAGGGATCCTG
>JAPLUJ010000432.1 GCA_026397695.1 Verrucomicrobiota bacterium
CCGCATCGCCACCGGCGGCGCGTAGCCGCAACCGCCGGTGTCCGAAGCGGAAAATTCCGCCGGCTTCGCGCAACCCGCCGCTTGCCCTCGGGCCGGACTCCGCTACGCTCGTGGCGTCCAATGTCCGATTCCTTCGTCCACCTCCACCAACACACCGAGTTTTCGTTGCTTGACGGCATGATCCGCACCAAGGATCTGGCCCAACGCGCGGCGCAGCTCGGCATGCCGGCCGTGGCCATGACCGATCACGGCAATCTCTACGGGGCGATCCAGTTCTATCAGGCATGCCTCAAGGCCAAGGTCAAACCCATTCTCGGGTGCGAGATTTACCTCGCCCCCACCACGATGGACGACAAACGCGAGATTCCCGGCCGCAAGCGCGCCACCCACATGACGTTGCTTGCTGCAACGAACGAGGGCTGGGACAATCTATCGAAACTGGTGACCAAAGGCCACCTTGAAGGGCTTTACTACGGCAAACCCCGCGTGGACCGCGACGCGTTGCGGCAATATGCCAAAGGCCTCATTTGTCTAACAGGCTGCATTTCCGGACCTGTGAACGAATGGTTGTTAGCCGGGGACGAGGACAAAGCCCGCGAAACCATGGCCGGATTGGTGGACATTTTCGGCAGCGAAAACACCTACGTGGAAATCCACAACCACGACCTCGAACCGGAACGCCGCGTCACCCCGGGACTGCTGCAACTCGCCCGTGAATTTGGCCTAACACCCGTCGCCGCCAACGACGTTCATTTCCTCGACCGTGCCGATCACGAGGCTCACGATGTGATGATCTGCATCGGCACCGGCCATCTCATCATCGACGAAAACCGCATGCGCTACACTCCGGAAGTCTATTTCAAGACCGCCGAGGAAATGCGCGCGCTGTTCGCCGGGATTCCCGGTGCTTGTGATGCCACGCTGGAAATCGCCGAACGCTGCAACGTCACCTTCAACCTCGATGCAGCGTCGTCGGCCAAATACCCGCAGTTCGGCACGCCGGATGGCAGTCCGCGCGAGGAATACCTGATGCGTGTGTGCCAAGAGGGCCTTGTGAAACGCTACGGCCATGATAGAGCCGCCGACCCGGAAATACTCGCTCGTTTGAAATACGAGGTGGAAACCATCAACAACATGGGATTCGCCTCCTACTTCCTCATCACTGCGGATTTCATCCAGTGGGCGCGCGATCAGGACATCCCCGTGGGACCGGGTCGAGGCTCGGCGGCCGGCTCGCTTGCTTCTTATGCCATGGGCATCACCGATATCTGCCCGCTGCGCTTCGGTTTGCTCTTTGAACGTTTCCTCAATCCGGAACGGGTCAGCCCGCCCGACGTCGATATCGACTTCTGCCAGAGCCGCCGCAGCGAGGTCATCGACTATGTGCGTCGTAAATACGGTGAACGCTGCGTGTCCCACATCATCACCTACGGCACCATGGGCGCGAAAAGCGTCGTCCGCGATGTCGCCCGCGTCATGGGCATGTCCTACAACGACGGTGACCGGCTCTCCAAACTGATCGATCCCAAACCTATCGACGAAGAGGACAAGGACAAATACGGGCCATCCATCCTGCGCCGTGAATGGACCAAGAACCCCGAATTACGCAACCTCATCGAAAGCAGCAGTACCTATCAGGAACTGTGGGATTACGCCCTCAAACTCGAGGGGCTCAACCGCAACGTCGGCGTCCATGCCGCGGGCATCGTCATCGGTGACCGTCCGCTGGATGAGCACATCCCGTTGACCCGCGGTAACGAAGGGGAAGTGGTCACCCAATATGCCATGAAGGCCATCACCGATGTCGGCCTGCTCAAAATGGACTTTCTCGGCTTGAAAAACCTCACGGTTATTCATGAGACCGTGCAACACCTCCGGCGACACACGCCGGACTTCGCCATCGAAACCGTCCCGCTCGATGATGCGCAAACCTTCGAGCTGCTCAACCGCGGCGAGACGATGGGTGTGTTCCAACTGGAATCCGGCGGCATGGTGGAAACCTGCCGCAAGTATTCCCTCAGCAAGATAGATGATATCATTGACCTGTTGGCGGTCTATCGCCCCGGCGCCATGCAGTTCATCGATCAGATGCTCGACGTCAAGAAAGGCCACAAGAAGGCGCTATATGCACATCCGTTGTTGGAAAAGGTATGCAGCGACACCTACGGCGTGATGATCTATCAGGAACAGGTGCAGAATGCCGCGAAGGTGCTGGCCGGTTACACGCTCGGTGCTGCCGACCTGCTGCGCCGCGCCATGGGCAAGAAGAACAAGGAGGAAATGGAGCAACAGCGCGCGATGTTCGTTAAAGGGTGCAAAGAAAGCAACCGTATCAGCCGCAAGCTTGCGGATAAGATCTTCGACAAGATCGCCATGTTTGCAGGTTATGGTTTCAACAAATCCCACTCCGCCTGTTATGCCCACATTTCCTATTGGACGGCCTATCTGAAAACCCATCACACGGTCGAGTTCATGGCGGCCTTGTTGTCCAATGAAATCCAGAACACCGACAAGATCAGTGTGTTTGTTGCCGAATGCCACCGGATGGGCCTAGAGATTCTGCCGCCGGACCTCAATGCCTCACAACTCCGCTTCGCTCCGGAAACCGGACCTAACGGAAAACCGTGCCTCCGCTACGGCCTCGCCGCGATCAAGAACTGCGGGGAAACTGCCATGGCCGCCGTCATTCTTGAACGCGACACCCATGGGACATTCGCTTCGCTGGAAGATTTTTCCACGCGCCTCGATTCCAAGGTCGTCAACAAACGCATCCTCGAAAACCTCGTCAAGGCTGGCGCGCTCGATTGGACCGGTGAATCCCGCGCCGGCATGTTCGCCCGCTTGGAACAGGTCGTCGCATCCGCTTCTTCCTCCCAGCGCGACAAGGCGTCGGGCCAGGTCTCGCTGTTCGACGTGATGGAGTTCGCCGCTCCCGCTGCGGCCGCGAAACCATACTGCGCCGTGCCACAGGTCGAGGAATGGAGCAAGGATGAACGCCTCGCGCACGAGAAGGAATTGTTAGGTTTCTACGTCACCGGCCATCCGCTCGACAAATTCCGCAACGTCATTGATTCGGAGAAATACCAGCGCCTTGGGCTGGTCGAGGAGTTGCAGATTTCCAACCCGCGCGACCGCTTCCCGTTCGCCGGAATGGTCCGCTCGATGGAAGCGAAAATCACCAAAGCCGGCAAGCCGTATGGCACGCTTGTGCTCGAAGACTTCACCGGCAGCGCCGAGATCATGCTGTGGGGCGAAACATTCGTTCCCGCCCGCGATACCGGATTGCTGGAAGCCGGCAAAATCCTCCAGCTCAAGTGCACCGTGCAGGTGGACGACCGTACCGGCGGCCGCCGCCTGACCGGTTATGAACTTTCCGAACTGAAGCCGAAACCACAACTGTCTAACGACCTAAGGCCGCTGGAACTGATGCTCTGGACCACCCGTCACAGCGTCGGTGATCTCGACGAGATTATGCATGCCATTGCCGCTCATCCCGGCACCACGCCGGTGTTGTTGCATTTCCAGAACGGCACCGGATGCCGCGTCACGGTCGCGGCTAACGAAGCGTTCAACGTCAGACGCAACGACACGCTCGATGCCGCCCTCAACCGCTGGCTCAACAGGTGACGCCGCCTCACTTTTCACCCCCTGGACATCCTGATGTCCGTGGCAGAGTCAACTCCAACATCCCGCAAAAAAAGAGCCCGGCCCCAGCGTTGGCTGGAGCCGGGCAATAACCTGGCGACGACCTACTCTCACAGGACCTGTCGTCCCACTACCATCGGCGCTGCGGCGTTTCACTTCCG
>JAPLUJ010000483.1 GCA_026397695.1 Verrucomicrobiota bacterium
ACCTCCGGATAAATCGCACGCAGGCGTTTCAACAATTCCTCATCCGTCAATCCGCCTTCCTTCATCGGCGGCACTTCCAACAGAATGTGCACGTGGTTGCACATCAGGCAGTATGCCAGCACCCGGCACCCCGAAAAGTTCCCATACATCCGCATGTAGGTGCGGAATTGTTCCTTTTCAGTCTGTCCGAACGCCAGGCGCCGCTCCACCACCCGTGTCACGCAATGGTAAATCACCGGGCGTACAAATGAATCCTTCCAAGGGGCCAGCCAGCGTGCGCGTCTCATAATCGGATTGAAGTGAAGTGGTTGGAATAAAAAAGGTGAATAAGGTGGTGACAGTGTACGGCCGCATCCTATCCCGCATGACCAACACCGCAAGCCAATATTAATTATTTATCTGACACTCTATTGACACTCTGCTGGCACTGGACAGCCCCGCACACATGGCTTGCCAGACCGGGCGGGAGGCTCTATTTTCGGTGCATGATCGACATCGCAGTTCACCCTATCCGGCACCTTTCGTCCGCTGACCCGGCAGTCCATCCGTATTGCCACACATGAAGCGGACCCCCCTGATCCTCGCCAAATTCCTACCTGCGACGCTGGCGTGTGTGGCCGCGGGCTTGCTGGCCTACGTCTGGTTGGGCGGTCTGCCCGACGGTTGGGTGGCGCTGCGCATTCCGCTCCTTGGCGGCGACGGGGCGAACGATACCAGCGGTCCTTCGCCACTCGAAAAGGCCACCCTCACGATATCGGGCGGCACCGCCACCGATCTTCCCGGTGCCTGGCCCGGCTTCCGCGGGCCTAACAGAGATGCGATTTCACCCGAGGACACGCCCTTGGCCGATGTATGGGCTCCCGGCGAGCCCAAACCCGTTTGGTCGGTGGACACCGGCGAAGGTCACGCCGGTGCCGCGGTGCTCAACGGCCGCGTTTATCTGATGGACTACGACCGCGCGGCCAAGACCGACGCCCTGCGCTGCCTCTCGTTGGCAGATGGCAAGGAAATTTGGAAGTTCTCCTACCCGTTGGCCGTCAAACGCAACCACGGCATGTCGCGCACCATCCCCGCCGTCACTCACAAGCATGTTGTCAGCCTCGGCCCGAAGTGCCACGTCAGTTGCCTCGATGCGGTAAGCGGAAAATTCCAGTGGGGCATCGATTTGGTGAGGGAATACGGCACCACCGTGCCAGCGTGGTATGCGGGCCAGTGCCCGTTGATTGACGGCGACCGGGTGATTCTGGCACCTGCGGGCAGCAGCCTGATGATTGCGGTGGAGATCACCACGGGAAAAGTGTTATGGAAAACCCCGAACCCGCGCGACT
Source organism: Verrucomicrobiota bacterium (assembly GCA_026397695.1). Classification (GTDB taxonomy): domain Bacteria; phylum Verrucomicrobiota; class Verrucomicrobiia; order Verrucomicrobiales; family Akkermansiaceae; genus Luteolibacter. Next base: position 1,329 of record JAPLUJ010000483.1, read on the forward strand.
GGAAAATGACCCACGTGTCCATCACGCCCATGGATATCGCGGGGCGCAAAACCTATATCTATTGCGGCCACCGCGGGGTGTCCGGCGTGGCCGCCGACGATGGTTCGGAACTTTGGTTCACCCCCGATTGGAAAATCAGCATCGCCACCGTGCCCTCACCCGTGCCGGTGCCTGACAACCGGATTTTCCTCTCCGGGGGCTACGAGGCGGGCAGCCTGATGTTGGAAATCACCGGCAAGGACGGTGCATGGCAGGCCAAGCCCGCCTTCCGCCTCGACGCGGATACCTTCGGCGCCACCCAGCAAACACCCATCCTCCACGCCGGCCACCTCTACGGGGTGCGCCCGAACGGAGAACTCGTCTGCCTCAACCTGCAAGGCAAGGTGCTGTGGAAAAGCGGCTCCAGCCACCGCTTCGGCCTCGGACCGTTCCTGGTGGCCAACGGTAAAATCTTCGTGATGGACGACAACGGCCACTTGACGATGGCGCAAGCCGCCCCGGAGGGTTTCAAAGTGCTTGCCAGTGCCAAGGTGCTCGACGGCCACGATGCCTGGGGACCGATGGCGATGGTAGGCGGCCGCCTGATTGTTAGAGACCTGACGCGCATGGTCTGCCTTGACTTGCGAAAGAAATGAACGACATCCAAGGTATTCCCATCATGCATCATCGTCGGAACATCCTTCTGGGCGGCCTGCGCTGCGGCGGCTTGCTCGCGCTCGGTGGGGTCGCATCGCTGCTGGGGTGGCGCAGTCTGCACGGCACATGCCTGCGCAATGACCCGTGCGGGGCCTGCCCGTTGTTCACCGCTTGCGGACTGCCCAAGGCGCTGGACGCGAAAACCCCAAACCCGGCCAGCCCGCCGGCCGCCGGAGCCAACCCCAAAACCCGTTCCAAAGATGTCTGAGGATTTGCCTAACAGTCTGCAGCCGGCCATGCCTGATCCGGCGGATGTTGCTTCTCGCACAGCCCCATCGGCGGAAGCACCGACAGGGATCTCGTCGCTCCCCAAGGAAGCAACCGCGGGCATGTCGTCGCTGGTGAAGCGTCGTTCGATCCTGCGCGCGGCGGCGTGGGGCGGTGGCATCGCCGGTCTCGGTGGCTTGGCCGGGCTGGCGGTGCGGCGCCTTGTCGGCGGCAACGCTACGCACACAACCGCCAAGTCTGCCCTCGGCGCGGAATTCACCTACGATGTCGCGCGCTTCCAAACCTCCGATCCGGCGCTGCTGCGCTACGAGGAAATCGCACGTTTTCCAGTTAATCTAACACCTCCCCGCAATCTCGCCGTCGCGGCCGATGGCACGATTTTTGTTTGCGGCACCGGCGGCATCCGGAAATTCTCGTCCACGGGCGAACCCGCCCTCGCCATTCCGTTAGACCAACCGGTGGTGTCGCTCGCACTCCGCCCTAACGGTGAAATCCTCGCCGGCCAGGCAGGAAAAATCACGGTCATGGATGCCACCGGCGCGGTGGTCGCGGTATGGAGCGATTTGCCCGATGGCCTGCTGCCGACCGCCATCGCTCTAACAAAAGAGTGGATCTTCGTTGCCGATGCCGGTAACCGGGTCGTGCTCAAACTCGATGCGTCCGGCAAACAAAGCGGCGTCATCGGGGCCCGCGACCCGGCGCGCAACATCCGCGGCTTCGTCGTTCCGAGCCCGTATTTCTGTGTCCGCATAGCCCCCGACGGCCTGCTCCGCGTTGTCAACCCGGGCGAACACCAAATCGAAGCTTATACCCTCGACGGCGATTTTGAAGTGGCGTGGGGCAAGTGGTCGTTTGCGCTCGCCGGTTTCTGCGGCTGCTGCAATCCGGTGAGTTTCGACATCTTCCCGGACGGCAGCTTCGTGACCTGCGAGAAAGGCTTGCCACGCGTCAAATTGTATAACTCCAACGGCGAATTCACCGGCCTGGTGGCCGGACCCGAGGCGTTCCCGGAATACCTCCAAGCCGCCAATGCCGGCACCCCGGATTCCCTCGGCTCCGGCATCTATGCCGTCATCGACCCGTTAGGCCGCGTGCTGGTCCTCGAGGTGGTCGGCGGCACCGTCCGCATCATGCAACCCAAGGCGCAAAAACCATGACCGACCCGCAAAATATCAGCCGCCGCGATCTGCTCAAGAGCGGCACCCGCGGGCTTGGCCTGTTAGGTTTCGGCGCGGCGACCGGCTTCCTCGCCGGACGCGACCGCACGGCCGACACCGTCTAACTCTGCACCGGATACTTCGAGCCGGAACCCATCAACCTCGACGAAGGGGCGGAAAACCAGTTGTGCCCGACCGGCGCGATCAAGCGCGAGTTCATCGAGGATCCCTACTATGAATACAGTATCATTAACGACCGGTGCATTGGATGCGGCAAATGTGTGAAAGGCTGCAACATGTTCGGCAACGGTTCGCTCTACTTGCAGATCAACCACGACCGGTGCGTGCATTGCAACATCTGCGCGATCTCGCTTGAGTGCCCGTCACAGGCGTTTGTGCAGGTTCCGGTGAGCCGGCCTTACCTGTTGCGTGGAAAGGGGACGGCGGGGAAATGAATCGTGCGTTGTTAGTCATGCTCGCCATGCTGCTTTGGTTCGTCGGCCTGGACTGCGCCCTTGGCATCGAGCGGTTTCCGCCACCCGACTTCAGCAGCCATGCGGTGCCGGAAACCGTGGTGCCAGCACCCCAATCCCGTACTGCCGGGTGGCTCGATGTCGCGGCGCTTGCCGCCGGTTTGGCGGTGGCCGCGTGGCTCAGCCTGCGCCGCCGGTCGCGCCGTGGCATCGTCATTCTATCACTTATTGCGCTCGCCTATTTCGGGTTTTGGCGGCGCGGTTGCGTGTGTGCCATCGGCTCGGTGCAGAACATCGCCCTCGGCATCGCCAACCCAAGCTATGCGGTTCCTCTAACAGTGATCGCGTTCTTCACGCTGCCGCTGGTGGTTGCGCTGGTCTGGGGCCGCGCGTTTTGTGCGGGCGTCTGCCCGCACGGGGCGATCCAGGATCTGGTGCTGGTCAAACCTATCAAGGTGCCGGGATGGCTGGATGAGATGTTGCGCGTCGTGCCATGGATTCATTTGGTGCTGGCGGTATTGTTAGCCGCCACCGGCAGCCTGTTCATTCTCTGCAAGTTTGATCCCTTCGTGGGGATTTTCCGCATGGCCGGACCGCGGTGGATGCTTGTCACCGGTGCCTTGTTGCTCGCGCTCTCGGTGTTTGTCGGGCGTCCATATTGCCGCTACCTCTGCCCCTACGGTGTGTTGTTAGGAGTGGCGTCGCGTTTCGCGAAATGGCGGCCGACGGTGACGCCGGACACCTGCATCCAGTGCCGCTTGTGTGAAAACTCCTGCCCGTTCGGCGCGCTGAGCGTGCCGATGCCCGCCAAACAGGGACCGGAACGCATCGCCAGCGGGCGCCGCCGGATTGTCCTGTTAGCATTGCTGGTGCCGCTCGCCGCGCTGCTCTTCGGCTGGCTCGGCGGCAAGGTCGGCATCGCCGCGCTGCCGCTGCATCCCGATGGCCGGCTGGCCGCGCTGGTCCTGATGCAGGAACGCGGCGCCGTGTCGGCACCCGCGCCCGCCGAGCTCACCGCCTTCCGCCAACTCGGCACAGACCGTCTAACGGTTTTTTCCAGGGCGGGTGCTTTGGAAGCGCGTTTCTTCACGCTCGGGTGCTGGCTCGGCGTGGCCTTCGGGCTCGTCATGGCGCTGAAGCTCGGTCGCATCTTCTTTCCGGAAAGCTCGGTCGATTACGCCACTGACAGTGGTCGCTGCGTTTCGTGCGCGCGGTGTTTTGCCACTTGTCCTTATGAACTCGTGCGCCGCGGTGTGCCGGTGTCCTTACCGCCACCGCAGGAAGGAGGCCGGCATGACTGATCTTGAGGGCAGGGAAAAGAATGGTGGCGGGCAGGATGCCCGCACCACGGTGGCCCGGGCATCCTGCCCGGAGCCTTCTCTATCAGATCAAGGCGCGGGTCAGCCTGCTAGAGCAACCGTGCCTGACACCACGCCGGTTTCGTCACGGGAAATCTGGGCCCGGACCTGTTCGCGCATCGCGTTGATAGCCGGCGTGTTCTCGCTGGTCCTTGGCGGCTTGCTTGTCATCAACACCTTCTTCATCTATCGGGGACCCGGCAATGGCAAGGTCCGGCTGGTGGAAGGCCGCGAGTTGCTGCAATACAAGACCGACTTGCGTGCCAATCCGAAAGCCGACGCGCTCAAACTCAAATCCGCCAACTCGACCAGCAACTGCGCCATGAATACTTCCGCCGTGAGCAACTTGCCGGGCGCGGCGGCTGGTTGTTGTTAGCCAGTGCGGCGGTATTCATCACCGCCTTGCAGCTCGCCCGGCAGTTGCACCGCCCGCCCGTGCCCATCCCTAACATTTCCCGGCGTCCCGGGGATCCGGTCCACGCTGCGGCGCTCGCCGCCAAGGCGGTGACCGGCACCGCCCTCGCGCTCGCCGGACTCACCCTCGCCCTGGTATGGGGCAGCGGCTGGCAATGGCAGGATGCTCTAACAGCCAAGACTGGGACAGGCGGGCCGCCGCCTGTCGCCGCCATTGCAGCGGGCTGGTTTCCGAGCGCCGAAGAAGTGGCCGCCAACTGGCCGTATTTCCGCGGTCCCGATGGTTCGGGCATCACCCGCTTGACCGATCTGCCGCAAACATGGGACGGCCCGTCGGGGAAAAACGTGCTTTGGAAAACCGAGATCGGCCTGCCCGGTGAGAACTCGCCCGTCGTCTGGGGCAAGCGGGTTTTTCTAACGGGAGCTACGGAGAAGCGGCGCGAGGTGTATTGTTTTGATGCGGTCAGCGGCGCCCTGTTATGGAAGGAACCGGTGACCACGTCGCAAAGCGAGCCGGCCGAGCCACTGGAAGTGATGGAGGACACCGGCTTCGCGGCATCCACTGCCGCCACCGACGGCCGCCGGGTTTTTGCGATTTTCGCCAATGGCGACATCGCCGGCTTCACCGCCGAAGGCAAACGACTGTGGGCGCTCAATCTGGGAACCCCGGAAAACACCTATGGCCACGCCACTTCTCTAACACTCTGGCAAAACCGCGTGATCATCGTTTTTGATCAAGCCGACGCGAAGGCCGGGAAATCCAAAATCATGGCGCTCGACGCCGACACCGGCAAGACGGTGTGGTCGACGCCGCGCAAGGTTGCGAACTCGTGGGTTTCACCCATCCTCATCACCTATCAGAAACGCGAACAAATCATCACTTCCGCAGATCCGTTAGTGATCGCCTACGACCCCGCCACCGGCAAGGAACTCTGGCAGGCGGAATGCATGCGTGGTGACGTGGCCACCTCGCCGGTGTTTGCCAACGACCTCGTCTATGTGGCCTGCGACCAGACGTGCGTGGCCGCCATCAAGCCCGACGGCAGCGGCGACGTCACCGCTAGCAAGATCGCGTGGCGGCAGGAGGATGACGGACTGCCCGACATGTGCAGCCCGCTGTGCGACGGGCCGCAGGTTTACACGCTGACGAGCCTGTTTCACGGCCGCATCCATCTTCTATCAACCAAGGGCGTCATGATCATCGGCGAGGGCACCAAGGATGGCTTCAAGGAAACCGGCCGCGCCGCATTGGGCGAAAACACCGGCGCCTCGCCCGCCTTTGCCCCCGGACGCATTTTCCTGCGCGGCAAAAAAAACCTTTTCTGCATTGGCACCAAGGATGGCAAGTAAGCAACAGATCATCACCGCGCCGCCATCCGATCCCGACCTGAGCTTTGTCGATGAGGTCATCACCCGACTCGGCGGCCACGAAGAACAGGCGATCCCCATTCTGCAGGCATTGCAGGCGCATTACCGGTATTTGCCCGATGCCGCGCTGCGCCGGGTATGCAAACTCACCGGCATCACGCCGGCCACACTCGACGGAGTCTCGACGTTTTACGCGCAGTTCCGCCACCGCCCGATGGGGCGCCACCACGTCAAGATCTGCAACGGCACCGCCTGCCACATCCGCAGCGCGGAAGACCTGCACGAGTCGTTGTGCAAACATCTCCACCTCGCCGCAGGCGAGGACACTGATTCCAACGGCGAGTTCACGGTCGAAAAGGTTTTCTGCGTCGGTTGCTGCACGCTGGCACCGGTGGTGCAGATCGATGAACTCAGCTTCGGCCATCTCACGCGGGACAGCGCGCCAAGAATGTTAGATGATTTCCTGCGCCGCGAGGAACGCGAACGCAA
>JAPLUJ010000197.1 GCA_026397695.1 Verrucomicrobiota bacterium
TCCCTGCGGAACCAACCAATCCCAACCAACAATCATCGCATGCGTGGAGTGACCATGAAAAAAGGCGAGCCCGTTGACCGGGCTCTCAAACGCCTCAAGACCAAACTGGATGCCGAAGGCATTCTTGAAGAAATGCGCCGCCGCCGCGCCTTTGAAACTCCCACCGAGCGCAAACAGCGCAAACTCCGTTCCGCCTCCAAACGCAACAAAATCCGCTGGCGTTACTCCAACGCCCCGGCGGTGGATCGCTCACTGAACGCCGAATAGTTTCCTCGTTCCGCAGACCGGGAATCCAACGGGTGCCACTCGGCACCCGTTTTTTTGCCCCAATGGTTTGACCACGCTGGCTGCTCCAATTGATAATGGGTCAGATAAACTATTATAAAACCAGTTGCTGTTGCGTGATTTACTCAGAATCAGTTGGTTGTGGTTCACCTGTTCGGACAGCCAGAGCGTGATCCGCGCGAGTCCATCATCCCCCGCTCCGTCACTGCGGGTTGCCGTATCTTGCATTGCATTGGATCTGAGCATTCCGGCAAATCCCCGCCGAGGCGATTCCCGCCACCGGTCCCACTGCATTTCCCGCTTGGCCCGCCACGCACGAGCAGGCATGAAAGGGGGCGCACCCCGCGATGTCCGCCGCTCAAGCCGGGATTGACCGTCGGCCCTGCGGGCACCAAGCACCATGATTGAAGTCCACCAACTCAGCAAGCGCTACGCCCGCCATGACGCAGTGAGCGGGATCACGTTTTCCGTTAGGCGCGGCGAAATCGTCGGCTTCCTCGGGCCTAACGGCGCGGGCAAGACCACCACGCTGCGCATGCTCACCGGTTTTCTGCCACCGACCTCGGGCACCGCACGCATCGCTGGCTTCGACATTTCCCGGCATCGGCGAAGTGATCGATTCCTGCGGACTCGAGTCGGTCCGCCGCAAAATGATCAAGACGCTTTCCAAAGGGTTCCGCCAGCGTGTCGGACTGGCCGACGCGCTCGTGCACGATCCCGAACTGTTGATTCTCGACGAACCGACCAACGGGCTGGATCCCAATCAAATCCGCCAGATCCGCGAATTGATCCGCCAACTTGGCCAATCCCACACCGTCCTCATTTCCACCCACATCCTGCATGAAGTGGAAATGACCTGCAACCGCGTCATCATTATCGACAGCGGCAAAATCAAAGCCGCCGACACCCCGGCCAACCTCACCCAGCAGATGCGCGTCGCTGGCCGCATCCAGGTGGAAATCCAGGCCGACTGCGAAGTGGTGGCCGGTGCCCTCAACCGTCTCGATCACGTCAAAAAAGTCACTCCGGAACCGCTTGATGACGCATGGATGCGGTTCACGGTTTGGGTTGATTCCGGCTCGGACGTGCGCGAGGAGATCGCCCGCCTCGCATCCCAATACGGATGGCCGCTGCGTTCGCTCTTTCATCACGTCGCCACCCTCGAGGATGTCTTTGTCGAACTCACCCGCAGGGATTGATATGTTAGAGCCATGAGCGAACCCCGCAGAATAGGCCTGTTAGGAGGCACCTTCGACCCCGTCCACCTCGGCCATGTCCATGTGGCGGAGGTTGCTAGAAAAACTTTCGCGCTCGATGAGATCCGCGTCCTACCCTGCCGGGTTTCCCCGCACAAAACCGCCAACTCCCCGGCCGACGCCTCCGACCGTCTGGAAATGTTGCGCATAGCCACCGCTGGCCTGCCGTGGGCGGTAGTTGATGATTGCGAAGTCCGGCGCGACGGCCCGTCGTTTTCCTATCAGACTGCCGAAGCCATGGCCGCGCGTTTCCCCACAGCCAAGCTGTTCTGGATCATGGGTTGCGATCAATGGGAGGCCCTGCCCCGGTGGGAGCAACCACAGCGGCTGGCGGCGCTCGTCGAGTTCATCGTAATCGCCCGCGGCAACCATCCACAGCCGCGCGACGGTTGCGTGCTCCATCGGGTGGATGACGGGCACCCGGCGTCAGCCACAGAGATCCGCGAAGCCATCGCCGGCGGCGCAACCGCCCACCCATGGCTGGCTCCGGCCGTGACCAAGTATATTTTGGCGCACAGTCTCTATCAGGAATCCCCCTGAATGATCCGGGTGTCTTCAGCGTCAATCCATGTGGCATGGCTTCCGTGTTTTGATATTATCATGCGCACCAACCCGAAAATCTATGAACAAAATTCCTAAGCACCTCGCCATAACCATCAGCGCGCGCTCCAACCACAACATCGTTCGCCGCGTATTTCCGGTTGCCGTTATTGCCGTCTTGGCGGTGTTGGCGGCAACAACCATCCTCTCCTCTGCGCCGCTGCCACCCCTTGGCAAGATCGATGTCACCGGTACTATTGAGGAAGCACGGTGGGTTCCAATGGCCTCTCTCAAGGGCAGAAAGGGCTTTTCCGGCAGCCTTGGTCAGGACCGTGTGATCCCGGCGCATTTCACGGTGACACTGCGCGACTACGCAGGCCCCAAGGCACGTCAGGCGTGGATGATGAACGGCTACATGGGCGTCAAGACCACTGGCACGGAAGATCGGGACAAGCCGCCAGCAACCCTCATGGTTTGGGTCAACAGCGAGGACCGTGAATACCTGAAAGCCGGCATGAAGATCCGGTTGGTCGGTTACACGGTGACCGGCGACGAAGGGGGGACGTGGACGTCCTGCGAGCGCGTCGTGTTCATCAACCACAAGCCGGTATCAGCGCCTGGCAATGGCGATCAGCCACCACGGGCGTAATAGCGATGGTGCTCCGGGTCCGCAATCCATTTGGCAGGGCTTGGCGCGCATCAGGGGTTTTGCCTGTGCGTGGTATGCGTTGCACGAAAAGTGAAGCGCGTCCGGCGGGTGGAAGCGGCCTTTGCCAGCCGCCGGCTTTGTGCTGCCCAAATTCCAGGCTGTTGCCAAGATATATGTCTGTTAGTTACCCGGACCGGCTTGCCTGTCGTAGCCTTGGCGAAGACCGGAGGGCGGGAAATGGGGCTTATTTCCTGCTCATATGCATTTCTAACGGTGCTTTTCAGTTGTTGTGCCAGACCTTGATGTTTTTGAAGGAGATCATGTTGTCCGCACCGATGAATCCGATCCGCCCGTTGCAATTCATCCGCTTGAGGTTCATCAGGTAATCATTGATATATAACTCCATCATGTTTTCCTTCATCACCACCCGGAACTTGAGCAGCGGCCCGAAGTCCAGGTCACGACATGAGGTTTGCAGGACTTTGAACCCGCTGCCATCGGCCTTGATTTCGCCGAATTGCACGGCCTCGCGGGCCAGCAGCAGGCAGCGGCCATTACCGTTGCCCAGATCGAAGAAAATGCCAGGGCTGCCAACGCCCGTGGCCGTGAGCGGGGCATTTTCCACAGTGCCTTCAATGACATGGGTGCGGCGTAGGTCCAGTTGGGGGTCCAACATGCTGAATGAAGATGCGTAGTCACTGCCTGCCGCAACCGGCTTGATTGCCACTTGCCGGGCCTTGAGCTTGTCGTTGTGCTTCCACCACTTGAGCCGCAGGATGCCTTCGCCATCAATTTCGACATCCTTGAGAGGCGCGGCATAGACCGGACCGTTTTGATAGAAATGGTTGACCAGCGGCCCGCCGGGCGCCGTGTGGAAGAAACGGGGGAAATAGATATCACACCC
>JAPLUJ010000073.1 GCA_026397695.1 Verrucomicrobiota bacterium
AACTCATGCGGCGCAGAGTGGCGGGGGAAACCGCGAGGGTAAATCACAATTGTCAGGGCAGTGTTCGTCCGACGCAATGCTCCCGTTGATTCGTTCTGAAGCATGGCTCGAACAAAGTGCTCCACATGGCCGGATCGTTAGATGGCCATGATCGGCACCTCGGTCGGGCCGTCGCCAGAGATGTGGAGCACCTTGTCCTCTGCATCAAGGACCACCAGCCGCTCTTTCGCGAAACGCATGCCCTCGGTCTGGGTGGCGGCGAAGTCCTGGGCGAAGGTGAGTTTAAGGGTGACCACGTGGACGTCTTTGAAGGTTTTGTCATCGAGTTTTAACACCTTGTGGAACTTGACTCCGGCGTGATAGTCGAGACGACTGGAAGGCTCGATATAGCGGTTGCAGACTTGCTTGCCGTATGTGCCAACGAGCGCAGAGTAATAGGCAACGGATTGCAGGCACCCGCTGCAAGCTTCAAGAAAGCAATTGGCAAGGCCGGGAAAAGGGCGTTTCATGCTGACGCAGCGGGCGCGAGGATGCGTCCGCTCGTGTTCACCATGTCCCAAGCCATCATTGATCCCGAAGAAGTCCGGCGTTTCGCGGCCGAATTGAAGCGCTTTAACGGCGATCTGCGGGAGCGTACGGCCTCGTTGATGGCGCGTTTCACCGCGCTGGGCGACACCTGGCAGGACCAGGAACAGGAAAAATTTGCGGGCGAGTTCGTGCAATTGATGCGGACCGTGAAATCGTTTCTTGAATTGTCCGAGCGGCATACCCCATATCTCCTGCGCAAGGCCGAACGCATCCAACAGTATCTTGACCAACGCTGACACTTTGGAAATCCCGCCATGTCAGATCAGGTAAAAATCACCTCCATCGATGCGTTGGAAGCATTCCGCGCCGATTTGATCCAGTATGTCGAGAAGGCGCGGGTGGCACTCGATGACGCGGAGGGCGAGGTGCGCCGCACCCGCTCGTGGCTGGACATGGACCGGACGGGGTATTGGGCGGGTCAGTGCAAGCAGTGGACAAAAGTATGCGAACAAACCGAAGCCGAACTCTACAACGTCACGCTGACCCGTCCGCAGGAAAGCCACGCGTTCCAGAAGATGGCGGTGATGAAGGCGCGGCGGAAACTCGAGGAAGCCGAGGGGAAACTGCGCGTGGTCCAACATTGGCGGCAAATTTTCGAGAACCGGGCCACGCCGTTGCTGCGGCGGCTCGATCCGATGTTTTTCATGGTCGGCCGGCATTTGCCACAAGGGATTCACATGCTCGGCGAGGCCATCAAGGCACTCCAAGGCTATGCGGAAAAAGGCCCGCTCACCAAACCCTACGCCGCAGCACCCGCCACGCAGAACCCCACCGAAGGAGGTGCTCCGTGAGCTCCGCCGCCAGCAGGGGACTGCTTACGCTGGCCACCCGCCAACTGCAGGCGCGCTGGTCGGAAACACGTAACTCATGGCGTGACTCGAAAGCCGCGGATTTTGAAGAGTTGTATATATCAGAACTGGCGCATTGTGTGAACTCGGCCATGCGAGTGCTCGAGGAACTGGAACATTTGTTAGACAAGATCCATGCAGACTGTGAATGAATCCATCAACCCGCGCGCGGTGCATGAGCCGCTGGAACGCCTGAAATCAGGCGTTGCTGCGGCCACCACGGCGGTGACCGCGCTGATGCAATCCAAGGCGGAACGATTGTCCGTCCTGCGCCGCGAAGCGCAGCGGCACGCGGAAGAAAACACCGGGAAACGGGATCTCCGGATCCACGCGCTGAACGCGGATTTCAATGCGCGGGTCGCACACGAGCAAGGCTTCATGGAGGCGCGGAGCGCGCGCATCCAGCAACTCTATCATTCGAGCCGCGAGTCGCTCGCCCGCCGGATCCAGGCGATGAAGGACCGCCGCATCGGCCAGATGCAGGGATCTATCATACGCAGGCGGCAGACGAGCCAACAGGAATTGGATCAGGCGCTCGAGCAACACCGGACGTTCCAGGCACAACTTCTTGCCCAGCGTGCCGTCCGCCGGGATTTGCGCAAGTCCGTGTTGTCATCGTTGCGCACCTTCCGCCCGTGGCTGGACGCCTGGTTTGACGGACGGCGCGGCAAATCCCAAACCCTGGAAATTCCAGTAACGCCGGAGGAAACACATGCTGAATTGTTAGAGAGACTGGAGGAAGCCCGCCGCATCGCCGGGGATGCCCGGCGCCTGCTGCTTGCCGGGTTTTTCCGCTATCTGCCGTTTACGTTTCTAACGGTCGTGGCGGCGGGTGTGCATTTGTGGGTGGGGTGGGGGACCGCTGGCGGCGGATGGCCCGCCGTGCTGCCTGCGTTCGTGGTGGTGGAAGGGCTTCTGCTGTTAGTCTGGGTGGGGGCGCTGGTGGCGTCGCTCGCGACCATCCGCCGTGCCGCCTTCACACTGACCGCCGCCCGTGCGCTCGAAGCCGCCGCAGATGCTCAATCCGCCGCCCGGATCGCCGCATTGAGCGAGGCCATCCTCAACGATAAGCTCGCAGAATCCCGCCACCTCAGCGATACTTTCCGCGAGACCGGTGATGACCATAAAGCACGCATGGCTGCGGGACATCACAAACTCGACCAACAATTCGCCCGGTTGCCAATTCAGTTAGAGAGACTCCACCAGCGGAAATCGGCCCGGCTCACCGCCGCCCATGAACTGGCCATCACCCACGCCCGTGAGGAAGCCGACGAGCGGAACCGGGCGTTCGATGCCGGCCAGCAGATCGTCAAATCCGCTATTGATGCTGAATCCGACAAGGCGCTGGGTGCAATCGCGCGCTCATGGTGCCATGACGTGGTGCCGTGGGGTGACCGCCTGGTTGCGTTGGATGAAACCTCGCGGCAGTGGTTTCCCGCGTGGACGCCCGCAAGGTGTGCCGCATGGGAACCCCCCGCCGTGGCACCACCCGCGGTGCGTATCGGACGGATCGAGGTGGACGTCGCCAAACTCTCAGGAGGTCTGCCCGGTGATGCGCGTTTCGCCCTGCCTGCGAATGGTCATCTATCAGCGCCGTTCGCGCTCGGTTTCCCGGACCATGGATCTATATTGTTAGAGAGCGACGGATCGGATGCGGGGGCCGCTACCCGCGCGCTGCATGGGATCGCGCTGCGTTTGCTGGCCGCACATCCTCCCGGGCGTGCGTCGTTTGTGTTCATCGATCCGGTGGGTCTGGGCAAGGATTTCGCCGGGTTGATGCATCTGGCGGATTATGAGGAAACCCTGATTCATCACCGGATCTGGACCCAGAGCACCCAGATCGAAGAACGTCTGGCGGAAGTCAATGACCACATCGAAAAAGTCATCCAGATGTATCTTCGCGACGAGTTCGCCAACATCACCGCATATAACGAACAAGCGGGCACGATCGCGGAAAAATACCGCTTCGTGGTGATTGCCGGATTTCCCGCCGCCTTCAGTGACACGGCCGCCAAGCGCCTGCTCTCGATTGCTGCCAGCGGTGCCCGCTGCGGCGTTCACCTGCTCATTCAGCGCGATCTCCGGCAGCCCGCGCCGGATCCGGCGCTCGATGATGAACTCCGCCGGACCTGCCTCCGCCTGGCCTTGCGCGACGGGGTGTTCCACTGGGTCGGGGCGCCGACGGGTGCGGATGTGATTGTGTTGGATGAGCCACCATCCGCGCAGGACTCGATCACGCTGGTGCACCGGATCGGTCGCGCGAGTGTCGATTCCAACCGCGTCGAGGTGCCGTTCTCACAGATCGCGCCGCCGCCGGACGAGATATGGCAAACCGAAACCCGCGATGAACTGCGGGTGCCCATCGGCCGCACCGGCGCCAAGAAATTGCAGATGCTGGCCATCGGCAAGGGCACCCGCCAGCATGTGCTCGTCGCGGGTAAAACCGGCTCCGGCAAATCCACCTTGTTTCATGTCATCATCACCAACCTCGCGCTGTGGTGCAATCCGGCGCAGGTCGAGTTCTATCTGGTGGATTTCAAGAAAGGCGTGGAGTTCAAATGTTACGCCGCCAAACACCTGCCACACGCCAGGGTCGTCGCCATTGAGAGCGACCGCGAATTCGCTCTCAGCGTGCTCCAGCGGGTGGATGCCGAGTTGAAACGCCGCGGCGAGTTGTTCCGGCGCGCGGGGGCGCAGGATCTAGCGGGATATCTGCGTGCCGCCGGCCGCGAGGCGATGCCGCGCACTCTGTTATTGATTGACGAGTTCCAGGAATTCTTCACCGAAGACGACGCCGTGGCGCAGGAGGCGTCGCTTTTGTTAGACCGCGTGGTGCGCCAAGGCCGGGCCTTCGGCATCCATGTGATTCTCGGCTCGCAAACCCTCGGTGGCGCCTACACCCTGGCCCGCGCCACGCTTGGCCAAATGGTCATCCGCATCGCGCTGCAATGCAATGAAACCGACGCCCATCTGATCATGGATGATGACAACCCCGCGCCGCGCATGCTGACCCGTCCGGGCGAGGGAATCTACAACGACCAAGCCGGCTCGCTGGCGGCTAACAGCCCGTTCCAGATCGTCTGGCTGCCCGAGGACGAGCGCGACGCCAGCGCGACGCCATTCTCGACCAGGTCGCCGCGCGTGCCGCCGGCAGCGGTATGGAAATGCCGCCGCCGCCCATTATCTTCGAGGGCAACGCCCCCGCCGATGTCCGCGACAACGTGGACTTGTTAGCATCGCTCCACGCGAAGCCGAGCGTCCGGCCCATGGCCGCACGCGCCTGGCTCGGGGCCCCGAATTCCATCAAGGGCCCGACCGAGGCGGTCTTCCAGCGCCAGAGCGGCAGTCATCTGTTAGTCATCGGCCAGTCGGCGGAGCGATCGGTGGTGGTGTTAGGGATGAGCATGGTTTCGCTCGCCGCGCAATACCCGCCGGGACAGGCGGAATTCATCGTGCTTGATCCCCACGCCTCCGCAGCCGGGGGCG
>JAPLUJ010000061.1:0-1138 GCA_026397695.1 Verrucomicrobiota bacterium
CTACGATCTGGAAAAACTCTGGTGTGAAGAGGTGTGCTCTCAAAAGAGCTGATTGTTTTGGTTCAGTAAATCTCCTTTTCCCGCCACACGCATCAAGAAATTGATATGTTCTCTCAATTCTTTGCGTTGTTGGGAACAGCTCTTTATAGGGATGGGCGGTAAATAGTCCCCTATTTTCAAGGCAATAACGACAAACGATTCTTGCGATATTTGCGACTTGATTATGTTCGTTTTCCTTTTTCATATACTTTCTCTAGTGGAATATTTATCGCAGTGTTAGTCAACATAGTTAAGGTGATTACAGATGTGAAAGTCAAATTGGTGCTCGGAGAGCATGACGAGAAATTGAAGAGATGTTGGGCTGTTGAAATCAATTACTTGTTAGTGTCTCTTTTGTTGGGCCGAGACGGGGCGCGCTAGCTCTAGCCGTGCGGCAGCCTGCTGTCGGTCAATTCTGCCTTCGTAATAATCGCTCCAAATGTCACGGACTGCAGGAGTCATCCCCGATGGTCTCATGATCCCGACTCCGGTCGTAGAAGTCACTTCGTGCCAAACTGACCCAATCGCAACATCGAGCTTGGCAATGGCAGCCGTTTTCCAGTCCTGCTCTTGATAGGTCTCCGCGTGGGTGCCGCAAAAGTGGAGCCTCTCTGATGCAATCCCCCAAAGCCGGAAAAGTACACCAAGATTCCAGTTGGTTGTAGTCGGCGCGTTCCTGTCGAGCTGCAAGATGATCCCTGTAAACTCAGAAAGCCTCTCATACGCTACCGTCTCTGACTTCAGCATTCTCTTCATTGCGTGCGGATCACCCAGGCACTTACGATATTGGGATTCGCTCAACGACTCGCAACTAAGGACCAACAGCTCGAACAGCAGATACTCGATGCCGTAGCGAAAATCCAATGCAGCGTAGTGAATTGCCCCTGCGACGTCCTCGCGTTTGGCGAGATCTAGCCACGCTCGTGCCTGTCCGAAATGCCATGAAGACGAATGAAAAAACGGGTTCGCAACGATCTGAGATGCGCTTAATCCTAGAGTTTTCATTTACTTACGCGGACAGGATTAATCACGAGCGCGCTCGGTTTGCACCCGAAAGGACGCTTCCTCGGAATTCCCGCTCACGAGAGCGGGCTTTGAC
>JAPLUJ010000061.1:1195-3449 GCA_026397695.1 Verrucomicrobiota bacterium
ACGGGAGTTCTCATGATGAATGATCTCTGAGTATCAGACTCGGCACGGCAGGGCAACGCCGAAAAATTGACGCGAGGCGGCATGAGAGGGTCGAGGTCAAGAGAAGTGCTTTGACACGCCTTCCCAGGCATGGAACTCGAATCGGAAATTCTATCCGACCTCCGCCAGCTTCTATCAGAGCATGGCGTTATGGCACGCTGGCAGGAGCTCGACCTGCTCGTTCTCGTCAGCCGGGTGAAGCGCGAGCAGCAGATCGACATGGGTGGCTTCGTGGATTCGCCCGAACTCAGCCTGCGGGTGCCGAAGCTGGCATTTCCTAACACCTTGCCGAAATTCGGCGAGCGCATCGAGGTGGATGGCACGGAATACCGCATCTCGCAGGTTTCCAGTCATCCACGCTCACCGCTTCTAACACTCAGCCTGTCCACCACCGATGAGTGACGGTTTCATCCGGTTCACGACCAAGCTCAAGGGCGGCAGCGATGTGGCACGCCTGCTCAACCGCTATCCTGAAAAAGTGGGACGGACGCTGCTATCCCTGGTGAAGCAGGAAGCACGAGGACTGGCCGTGGAACTGGCACGCAACACGCGGCCGTTCGGGTTTTCCGAGAAGGCGAAGAAGCGCGGCGAAAAAGCCGTGGCCGGTGACATCGTGAAAGTGTTCGCGCTGCCCTCGGATGCTTATGACAACATGAGACTGCTGGACCCAGCCGCAGCCGATGGATTCTGGGCGAACATCCAGAACCGGCGATTCTCCAAGGCGGAAAAGGCGCTCCAGTCATCCAACTCCAATTGGAAGGATCTCTCCGTAGGTCGCCTTGATCCGAAGATCCACCAGCAAAGCAGGACAGGCAAGAACGCCAACGTGAAGCGCAAGGAGCCCGCGCAAATCGTGACCAGCCCGAAGGCACTCGATTCCTACATCGCGAAGATCCAGAAGCGGGTCGGGTTTGCCAAGATTCCTATATCGCCAAAATCCAGAAGCATGTCGGTTTCGCCAAGGGTTCGTGGATCAACGCGGCCAAGGCCATCGGTGGGCGTGTCAGGGGTGCCGCACAATGGGCGACCCGGCACAAACAGGCACCGGGAACGGCCACAATCAAGACCGGCGAGAAACCGGCCGTCACGCTCATCAACAAGCTCGACTACATCGAACAGGTCACGACTTACACCGGCATTGAGATCGCGCTCAAGGTGGCGGCAGGGAAGCTCAGGAAGGCATTGGCCACTTCACTACGGGTGATCAACGACAAGGCGAACCGTGCGTTGCGCAAAACGGGTTGACGCGCCGCCACGGTGCAAGATGCCAAACCTCATCGAAGATCGCCTCACCTCGCTCCTGGCCGAATGGATCGACACCCACAGGCCGGATGAATTCCCGGATGCGGCAGCCCTGCCGGTCCACGTCGCCCGCCGCGATGAAATCCGCACCCGCCCATGTGTGGTTCTCAACGCCGCTGAGTCCAAACCGATCCCGGCCATGCCGCACACCGCCCGCGTGAAACTCGACGTGCATTTGTTTTCACAGGTGGACGACACGCCCGCCGAAACCCACGCCGAGTGGGCCGGGAAGCTGGTTGCTTTGCTCAGGGACAAAACGGCAATCCAGGCAGCGTTGGACTCGGAATCATTCGTTCTTCACGACCTGCTGGACCGCGAGAGCGTGACCAGTCCCGACGAGGCGCGAGGTCGTGAATCGGTGCTGAGCTACGAGGCGGTGGTGTCGGCGGTGTGAAGTCTTCTCTTGTGTCTTCTGTCTTGCAGCGCAGCGGTCTTGTGTCTCCGGGCGAAGCCCGGCCCGGTTGACACGGCGCACGCGGTCAAATGGGCGCGACTTTCCTTGGCACAACCGGCAACTGGGGCATCCCTCAGGATGAGACGGGTATCATCATCGCCGACCTGTCATTCGACTACTCGAACCAGGAAAAGAACGTTCTCAGCAAGGGTGGCGAGATCATCGGCCTCGCGCTCTATCAGGAGAAGGTCGAGGTCAAGCTGTCGGGACTCGTCGCCAAAACCAGCCCGTTTGCGGGCAAGATCGGCGCGGCCCTCACGCTGGCCAACACGATGCCGGCCCACCTCCAGGCTGCCTCGGGCGGCACCACGATCATCAAGCAGATCAACCTCGCCCTCAACAACGAGGACTTCGAGAAAATCGACATCACCGCCACCCACTATCCGTTCGTGGTCAGCGGGTCGTGACCCTTCCCCAACACCAACCCCAAGATCCAGAAATGAACGCCATCACCCACCT
>JAPLUJ010000085.1 GCA_026397695.1 Verrucomicrobiota bacterium
GAGTGCCGTGCGCACCAACCCACTCTTCAAGCAGTTTCCGGTGTTCGTCCGATAGTGTGATGCCCTTGTTTTTTCGATCCATGCCGGATCATGGCAAGGGAAATATCGAGTGTCTAGTCATTTCTGCGACAGAACACTAGTCACCGCCACCGCCAATGCAAGCCCCAAACTTAATTATTTCTCTGACCCTATGATTTGGTGAAATCGGGGTGCGAGTGACACCAAACACCAGCACCCGTACCTCCCAGCCACCCGCCCGCAAGAACAAACTAAACTATTTATCTGACACTCAATTACAGCCACCGACATCTACCTTTTCGCTTGCTGCGGATAGGTTTATCGCCGCCGTTACTTTTTCTTCTTTGCGTTCGTCTTCGGCGCATCGCCACCCTCTTTTTTGAGCGGAGGGACGGAGACCGGGGGCGATACGGCGACGTTGGGCTGCTTCGGCGGCGTGTTGGGATTGACCGGGGGGGCGTCGGCAGGAGTGAGAGAGAGTGGCGGGGTGACGGCGAATGGAGCCTTGACGATCTCGACCAGTTCAATCTCGAAGATCAGGACGGAATTCGGCTCGATCGCGGGGCCACGTTGGGTCGCTCCATAACCGAGGCCCGGGGGGACGAAAAGTTTCCACTTCGAGCCGGCGGTCATCAACGGGAGGGCCTCCTGCCAGCCCTTCACCACGCCACTAACAGAAAACTCCCGCAGTTGTCCGCGCGAATCATCGAAGACGGTGCCGTTGATGAGTAGCCCCTTGTAAATCACCTTCACCTTGTCATTCGCGCTCGGTTTCTGGCCGTCGCCTTGCTTGATCACCTGATACTGCAGACCGCTCGCAGTGGTGACGACACCATCCTTCTTGCCGTTTTCGGCCAGGTATTCTTCGGAGAGGGTGGTGTTTTTCTTGGCGAGTTCCGCCTGTTTCTTCTCCATTTTGGTGCGAAGTTCGTTCTGGAAGGCGGTCATGATTTTCTGCTGCTCTTCCTGCGAATATTTCGGCTTCGTGCCAGCGAGCGCATCCTTGATGCCGGCAATCAGGTTGTCCAGGCTGACATCAATGCCGTTCGCTCCCAGTCTCTGGCCGAGGTCGGCACCGATGATGTAACTCACGGATTTCATATCGACCGGATCAACAGGCGCGGGCGGATTGGCAGGTGCCGGAGCTGCGGGCGACGGGGTGTCCTGGGCAAACAGGGCGCTGCCGCCCAGGGCAAGCAGGAGACTGGTTAGAACGCGGATCTTGTGCATGGTGTTGATGGGTGTTGGGTTCTCCATGGGTGCTTCAGGCGGAGACCTATAAGCCGCCGCGCTCCGCGTCAAGCATTTCATGCTTGCGACAATCACGGGGGACCGCAAATGCCGTAGTCCCTAACGCGTCCTCCAAGCCGATGCGTTGATGCGGTTAGAAGCTGAACCAAGCCCACAGGCCTGCCGAGGAGGCCATGGCGAGGCCGAGCCAGAGTTTGTAGCTGGTGTACCACGGCACTTGTTCATCCGGTTCGGCGAACGTGGCCCCATAGATGGTGGTCTTCGCCAATTGTTCTTCGGTGGCTGGCTTGGTGAGCAAACTGACGATCACCAGCACGAGCAAGCTGATGAGGGCGGCGACCATCGCGCTATGGGTAAACGGTCGCAAATAGGGGTTATCCATGAAAGGAATTACGGTGGTTCCCGTGTTTTTTATGTGTTCGCTGTTCCACATGAAAAGGGATGAAATGACAGCGGAAGTGGCCACGCATGAGAGCACGCCGGCCGTGGTGGTGCGCCTCCAGCAAACACCCAGAACGAATATCAGTGCGAACGGGATCATCATGTACGATTGGACCGCTTGCAGATAGTCGAACATCGATTTGGCTTTGCCGATCAAAGGTGCCCATGCCGCACCGAGGATGAAGACGGTGAAAACGGCCGCGCGGCCCACCCGGATCTGTGTGTCGGAACCGGCCGCGGGGCGGAACTTCAGAAAGACGTCGCGGGTGAACAGTGTGGAGATCGAGTTAAAGGTGGCCGAGAGGTGGCCCATCAATGCGGCAGCGATGCCCGCGACCGTCAGACCGAGGAGGCCATGGGGCATGAGCGTGCCGAGCATGACGGGGTAGGCCGCGTCGTTGATGACCTTGCCTTGGGCGTCGAGGGGCATGGCCAGTTTACCCTGATGGTACAGCGAGAGGGCGATCAGGCCGGGCATTACGAGAATGAACGGCGTGGTCAGCTTGAGGAAACCGCAGAAGGTAGCGCCGAGACGGCCTTCGTTGAGGCTCTTGGCGGCGAAAACGCGCTGCACGAGCACCTGGTCGTTAGACCAGTAAAACGATCCGACCAGCAGGGTGGCAGTCATCATCCCGAACCACGGCACGGACTCATCGGTGGCGGGTTGGATCATGTTCAAGTAGTCGCGGCCGGTTACATTTTTGGCGATATCGAGGCCGGTCTTCATGCCGTCCCAGTTGCCGACGGCATCCAGCCCCTTCCAGAGTAGAATGAAACCGGCGATGATGAGCACGGCGGATTGGAGGGAATCCGTATAGACGACGGCCTTGAGGCCGCCTTTCATCGTGTAGAGGGCCGTGACCAAACCGATGCCCCAGATCAAAACCGTTTGGCCGCTGAAATGCATACCCAGCATGTTGACGCCGTTGGTCAGCCCGAAGACGGGAGTCATCACGAGTGATGCCGCCCACAGCGAAATGGACACCTTGGCGAGCACCGAGAGGATGATCATGAACAGCGAAAACGTCATGCGCACCGACGGCCCGAAGCGGCGTTCGAGAAATTCCGGCACGGTGAAAATCTTGTTGCGGATATAGAAGGGGAGAAATAGCAGGATCAAGGGAGCGAGGCAGAAGAC
>JAPLUJ010000331.1 GCA_026397695.1 Verrucomicrobiota bacterium
CCCTCCGTGGAAACTCCCATATCCGCCTGCTCTACCGCGACAATTCCCAAGACGGTCGTCACGGGAATTGTCGCGCCTGCCAGCCGCCAGTGTTGTCGGGTTGCGCCCGCCCGGGACATCCTGATGTCCGAATCGGACCTCAGGATGTCCCACTCGATGCATTCACTCTTCATGGGCCTGGCGGTTCGGAACCGGAGCGAAGATAGCAGCCATAGACATGTGCTAGATGCGGTGTTCCGCTGCGGGGCGATGCCGACGTATTGATTGCAGACGAGATCTGCGGTCTTGCAATGGGAATTACCCGTGCTAGGATTTGGCCATGATTCTGAGCGCAGTGATCACCGAGGCCCCGGAGGGCGGCTATGTGGCCTACAATCCGGAGACCGGAACGACGACCCAGGGCGAGACCTTCGATGAAGCCGTGGCCAATTTGCGGGAGGCGACGGAATTGTATTTGGAGGTTTTCCCGATGAAATCCAATACCCCCGCGGTTTTAACGTGTTTTGAGGTTGCCCATGCCCAAGCTGCCGGTTGTTAGCGGCAAGGAATGTCGCAAGGCGCTGACGCGGCTGGGCTTTATTGAGGCCCGCCAGCGTGGCAGCCATGTCGTGATGCGACGTGGCGAAGCCGGGTGTGTGGTGCCGATGCACGCGGAAATCAAAACCGGTACGTTGGCGGGCATCCTGCGCCAAGCGGGAGTTGCCGCCGACGAGTTTGTCGCGGTGTTAGGGAGTTGATGGGATCGTCACACGTGGATCGCCTGGCCGTCGGCGGCGAGGGTCGCCTCGTGGATCACTTCGGACAAGGTCGGGTGGGCGTGGATGGTGGCGTGGATTTCCTCGCTGGTGAGTTCCTGGTCGAGCGCGAGGCCCATCTCGGCGATGAGTTCGGTGGCGTTTTCACCGATGATGTGGGCGCCTAACAATTCCCCGTGGGTTGCACCAAAGAGCAGTTTGGCGAAGCCCTCGGGCTCGCCCGTGGCGATGGCCTTGCCGATGGCGGCAAACGGGATCTTGCCGACCTTGTAATCGATGCCAGCTGCCTTGAGCGCGCGCTCGGTTTTGCCGACGGACGCGACTTGCGGGTGGCAATACGTGCATCCCGGGAAATTCGTCAGCTTGCGCGGTTGATGGCCGGGGACATAGAGGCCCTCGACGGTTTGCACCGCCTCGAACGACGCGGTGTGTGCCAGCCACGGCGGGCCGGTGATGTCGCCCGCGGCATACACCCCGGGAATCGATGTCTCATAACGATCGCCCACCTTGACAAAACCATTTTCCGTTAGATCAGGTTGCAGGCCGCCGGGAAGTACGGGCTGGATGCCGATGGCCACCAGGCAGACTTCCGCAGTGATCGTGCCTTTTTCCTTCGGGCCGTCCATGGTCAGCTCCACATGGCTGCCGTGGTCTGTCATCGCGGTGATGGTGGCGTTAGAGAGGCAGCGGATGCCCTGTTTGACGAGCGATTTTTCGAGATGTTCGCCGACTTCGTCGTCCTCGATGGGCAGGATGCGCGGCAACATTTCCACCAGCGTCACCTTGGTGCCGAAGGCATTGTAGATATAGGCGAACTCGACGCCGATGGCGCCCGCACCGATGATGATCATTTCCTTGGGTTGGCGCGCCAGCGTCATGGCCTCCTTCGAGCTGATCACGGATTGACCATTGAACGGCAGCGGCGCCAGACCGCGGGATTTGCAGCCGGTGGCGATCAGAATGGCCGGCGCTTCCAGCAACGGCGAGGAACCATCCGCCGATCTAACGCTAACTTTGCCGCCGCCTTCGAGCGAGCCAATGCCGTGGACGGAATCGATCCGGTTCTTCTTGAAGAGAAACTCGATGCCGCCGGCGAGGCGGTCCGCAACCTTGCGCGAACGGCCGATCACCGTTGACCAATCATAGGATAACCCTTCGATCCGCAAGCCGAGCCCGGCGGCCTTATGGGTCAGCATCTGATAGACCTCGGCGTTCTTCAACAGCGCCTTGGTGGGAATGCAGCCCCAGTTCAGACAGGTGCCACCCACCCGGTCGGCTTCGACACAGACCACGGATTTTCCGAGTTGGGCGGCACGAATGGCGGCAACGTAGCCGGCCGGGCCGCCACCAATGACAATGAGATCGTAGGCCATAAGAGTGAAAATGTGCGGGATTGAGACGCCAGCCTGACCCGCCAGTGACAGATTGTCAAAGCGGGAAAAACTCTAGCAGGAAAAACTCAAGCGCATCGCGCGTGACCATGCCGTCCATGGACATACTGATGGGTTCAGGCGCTTCAGGGGACTGAACTGAGGGCCACCCGGAAGCCCACATTGCTGCCGGCGGAGTAGTTCGGAGGGGCGTAGTTGCGGTATGCGGCGCGGCAGTAATTCGCGTCGTCGCGCCAAGCACCGCCCCGGATCCCCCGACCCGGGCCGGAAGGCCCTCCCGACGGATCAGTGCCGCCCACGAGTATATCCCCAAGCCAATCCAAGCACCATTCCCACACATTGCCGTGCATGTCATACAAGCCCCAGGCATTCGCCGGGTAACTGGCAACGGCGCTGGTCTTATCCAGAGACCTCTCGATGTTCGCCTGCTTGGCAGTGAGTGTCTTTCCAAAACTAAAGGCCGTCTTCGTTCCGGCGCGGCAGGCATACTCCCACTGCGCCTCAGTGGGCAAAGCGGCTTTCCAGCCGGCGGGCAGGGTCTTGGCATCATTGAGCTTGGCAATGAATATCTGCACGTCATTCCAGCTCACGGTTTCCACTGGCAAATCATCGCCCTTGAATTGGCTTGGATTGCCGCCCATGACCGCCACCCACTGCGCCTGCGTGCATTCCGTCTGCGCCATCCAAAATCCTTTGCTGAGTTTCACATTCAC
>JAPLUJ010000140.1 GCA_026397695.1 Verrucomicrobiota bacterium
AACCTTGCGGCCGTTTGTTCCCGTCTGGAGCGACAAACGGACCGCCACGCGTGCCATAGATGGATTCGCCATACTGCTTCAACCACGCACCGAGTAGGCGGAAGTTCTCGACTTGCCGGGGCTCGATCCGGCCGTCCGGCATCGGATTGGTGTTGAGAGCGAGGTTGCCGTCGCCGACAGCACAGGCCACGAGGATACGCACCGCGTCGGTGTAGGGTTTGATTGTGTCGTTGGGTTTCCATGTCCACTGTGTGCCGAGCGTGATGCAGCTTTCCCACGGCCGGTCGAACTGACAGCGGCCAACGGTTTGCTCCGGCGTGCTAAAATCACCGGGCGCGCCGCTGCGGTCGTTCACAAGTATGTCGGGTTGGAGCGACCTAACATGCCGGATGACGCGTTCGCCGCAGGCCTTGTCAAAACATTGCGGCACATCGAACCAGATGCCGGTCAGCGGGCCGTATTTGGTAATCAACTCCTTGGTCTGCGCTTCAAGATACTCGGTGTAGCGGTCGAGATTCGCTTCGGCGCGCTTGACCTTGCCGCCGGGACTCGTCACGGGGAAATCCGGGTGATGCCAGTCGCAGGTGGAGTAGTAGGGAAAGAACCCGATCCCCTGTTCCCGGCATGCCTCGGCCATTTCTTTGGCCACGTCGCGTTTGAACGGGCCGTTCATGATGTTGTAGTCGGTCTGCTTCGTGTCCCAGAGGCAGAACCCGTCGTGGTGTTTTAACAGAAACACCACGTAGCGCGCCCCGGTATCTTTCACGACCTTGGCCCATTCACGGGCGTCAAACTTGTCGGGATTCCACTTCTTGTATAGGTTGTCGTAATCCTCGACGGGCGTCGGTTCGCCGCGCGACCAGCCGATTTCCTCACCGGTCAAGGTGACCGGTCCCCAGCAGATGAACATCCCAAAGCGCATGTCCTTCCACGCCTCGACGGCTTCGGGTTTGGCTTTCAGCAAGTTCGTGACCGGCTGCGGCTGCCCTTCGGCTGCCGGTTCGGCGGCGATGGCGCATGCGGCGGCGGCGAACAGGCCAAGGGACAGGACTGTGATGTGTTTGCGGATCATACTGCTTTTTTCGTTTTGTTGCTAGGAAATTGCTTTTGGGGTGAAGGCCGTTGGAAGAGCCGGTGGCCGGACCGGTGGGCGGGGAAATGGGGGTTGTTCTTCTCTTCGCGGGGCTACTCCGCGACCGGCAGAACAACTCGAAATCCAATGTGAGGATAGCGTGCACAGGTCGCGCCGGACATACGCCAGGCCGAACGACAGCATCTCGGCGGGAGGAAAAAGGTGCCGCCGCGCAATGCGGCTGATTTGTTTCTGATCTCCGCAGACGGGGGATTGACCGGATCATCCACGGGAGACTTCCCATAGAACGTCGCGTCGAACTGGTCAACACACCATTCCATCATGCTGCCGTGCATGTCGTAGATGCCCCATGCATTGGGTTTCTTGGAACCGGCGGGCTGGATGACCCGGTTCGTGTCCATATTGCTTGCATACCACGCGATCTCGTCCAGGTTCAGTTGGCGCTAAAAGAGCGCGCAGCTGCACGTGAGCGTAAGGATTTCGCTGCATCAGATGCCATCCGTGATGGGCTACTGGGCCTCCCAGGATTTCCAGATCGGCCTTGTCGAGCGCACCGTTGCCGTAGGGCTCATACGCGATGTTGGTCAGTTTGTAATAGGGCTTGCGGTCGTCCTTCTCGCTGAGCTTGTTGCAGAAAGCGATCGCGTCGAACCAACTCACCCAGTACATCGGCAGGTCCGGGCCCCTCGGCGGACTGTCCGGCCCCCTCTTCCATTCCCGCCAGTTCATGTCTGAAAGATCCTTGAGCGTCGAACCCATGACCCGGGTCCACTCGCCCTGGGTGACCTCGCGTGCTTGAATCCAGAACGGCTTGGTGATCCGGACTTTGTGATAAGGCGACTCGGTCGCGTCGTCGCGGCCTGGTTCGTCTTTGGGCGACCCCATCATGAATTCGCCGGCTGGTACGCGGCACAGTTCGATGCCCGAAGCGTTAGTGAAAACCTGGGACGGCGTCTGGTTGCTCCTTACACCGACCTGAACAAGAGGAATCGTCGGATCGGCACGCACGTGAGCGGCCAACAGAAGGCAGATGACGGGGCGAAGCAGACGGGCACCCGACTTGCGAGTGTGCGGCCGAAGGAAGCAGAATGCCGACGACCGGAGGAGCGTGCCTACGGCCGCCGCTTTGCTTTTCCCAACTGCCGGCTGAACACCACACACGGAGCACCTCACTGCACGTTCACAGGGCCGGTCCGGCACGCCGGAGCAGAGGAGTCGGAGTATTGCTAGGAAATTGCTTTTGAGGGGAGTGCCGTTGAAACAGCCGGCGGCCGGACCGGAGGGCGGGGAAATGGGGGTTGCGGGGAAAAAGGGGGGGGTGGAAGAGGTGTTTCGGTGTTTCGGAAGGACGGTGTTTCGGTGAAAATAAAGAGACAGGAACCTCCAAACGGCGGATTTGCGCAAGGGACAGTGGTTTGCTGCCGGATTCATGGGGAAATTCCTCAAGCGCGAAAATACCTA
>JAPLUJ010000414.1 GCA_026397695.1 Verrucomicrobiota bacterium
CGCTGGTGCTCGACGAGCACGGCAAACGTCTCGCCAAACGCTGCGACTCGCACTCCATCGCCGCCCTGCGCGAAGCCGGTCTCATGCCCGCCGAAGTGCTTGCTCTAACGGAATCGCAATATCTGGCAACCCGTTTATGACCTCCGCGCTTTTGCGCCCCGGGCAGCGGACAAGCTGGCGGCCCGGTGCCGGGCCGCCAGCCCCTTCGTGAATGAATTCACCCAAACCGCTCAAGAAACCTCACCTTTTGTCAGATTTTGCAAATTTATCATTGCTCTTCGGGTCGGCTTTGTGTCTTGTCTCAAATGTAATAAACGAATCTTGGAAAATCCGCATTTAATCCCACCTCCCCACCCCCATCCAACCATGAAAACCAAACCATGTTTCCCGCTGTTGATCGCCGCCATCGCCACACTCGGCCTTGGCCCGAATGCCCATGCTCTATTATGTTATTGGAATACCTCAGGAGGTGGCGACTGGGGCGCTGCCGCCAACTGGCTCAACGGTTCCGGGCCTGGAGGTGCCGGCGACTCCGCCGTATTCAATAACACAGGCTTGAACAGCAACGAAATCATCTATTTGACCGGCAACCGCAGTATCAACGCGGAGGCGATAGTCAACAACACGGGAACCACCACCATCCGCGGCGGCACATCCACCACCCCGGCTAACAATACGTTGACGGTCAACAACATCACCGTGAACGCTGGCGCCGGAGCGGTCACCTTCGGTTCATCGGGTGCCCTGGCAAACATCGCGTGCCAAGCCGGAACAAGCACCGGTATTGTGAACAATTCCTCGAATCTCCTGACGTTCAACGGCACGATCACTGCCGGAACCACGACCAGACCCCTGATTTTCAACGGTTCGGGGGATTTCCTGGCTGCCGGGGTGATCAGCGCAGGGCGGGACAACTACAAAATCGGATCGGGAACGGTGACATTCACTGCGGCAAACGCTTATACGCACGCCACGCATACTGGCACATGGTCGGCCAACGGCGGCACGTTGAAGTTGGTGGATGCCGGTGCCTGGAGTACACCCACCTCGGCCGCGACAGCGATGTCAGTCACCCTGCGGCGTGCCGGCACTTTTCTGATGGATAACAGCGGAACGACCAATGCAACCAATCGCCTGCCCGATAGCACCCTCATCACCAGCGGCCTCGGCGGCGGCAAGTTCTCCTTCCAAGGTGCCAATGATGCGGCTTCCACGGAAACGGTCGGCGTACTGACACCGGCGTCCGGCGTTCTAACGGTCGATTCGGTGCCAGGCGCGGACACGGTTGCCGCTGGCACCCCATCCAACACACTGACTTTCGACTCGCTCGCGCGGACGCCCGGCGCCACGCTGGCTTTTTCAGGCGCGGGACTTGGCGGCGATGGCACTAACAAAATCATCTTTGGCACCACCGTCCCGACCCTGACCAACCACCTGATAGGCGGCTATGCGACCCTCGGCAACGAGTTTGCGACCTATAACGAGGATGGTGCCGGAACGGCCAATACCAATGGCGTTCAAGCCGTGGCCGCCGCCGGTTACACTACCACCTTCGGGACCAACAACAACGTCAAGTTGACCACGGCTGGCGCGCTGGATACGGCGGCCAATTCGCTCAACTTGCAGACCGCTGCGGGGCAGGCCTTCACCATCGCCGGCACGCTGACCACGGGAGCCATCCTGAACAGCAATTCGGGCACCGGGAACAATGGTATTTCGGGCGGTCCCCTCGGCAATGGGACGGGGGAACTTATCATTACCGCCAATCACAACCTGGATATCTCTAGCAGTCTGATAGGTAACGGTGTTCTAACGAAATCCGGAGCCGGCACCCTGACCTTGGGCGGCTCAGCAGCAACCCGCACCAGCGCCAACGTCTTCATCAACCAGGGCATCTTGAAAATCACCAGTCCCACGCTTGAAGTGGCGACCAACACGACCTGGACGACCAGCGGAAAAATGCCCGCCCTGACCCTCAACGACAACGGAGCGACCTTGAAAGCCAGCGGCAATTCCATCTTCGCCTATGATAAAAGCATCATCATTACTTCGCTGGCAAATGGTGACGCCACCAGCGTCAATCTAACAGCCTCAGCCGGTGGAGATACCATCCGGCTCTATTCAGCGGTGAAAAATGCCATTGGCAGCACCGCCGCGCCGGTGATCCATGTGAATGGCCTCGGCACGGTCATCATCGAGAGCAACGCGTCTAACGGAACATCCGCGGGTTCAGCGCTGAATGGCTCCTATGCCTGGAACATCGATGGCGGGGGCAAGTTGCTGGTAACCTCCACAGGAGCAAGTCCGCTCGGCCTGGCCGGCAACGTTGTTACCGTGACAAGCGGCACCCTCGGGCTCGGCAACGACGCCACCACCAACTACACCTATATCATGAACGGCGGCATCCTCTGCGGCGCGGGTGGAGGCACCCGCACGATCAACACCGCCAGCACGATCCAACTTGCCGCCAACTCGACCATCGATCTGAAAGACGCGGCGGTGGGTGCCACGGCTAACATGAATCTGGGCTTCAACGGCGTGATCGGCGGCAGCGGTACGCTCACCGTGGCCGCAAGCGGAACCGGTGTCGGCATACTGACCTTGGGAGGCCCCAACAGCTACACCGGGAACACCATTATCGCCAACGGCACCCTGGCTCTAACCGGCAGCGGTTCTATCACCGCAAGCCCCGTCGTCACCATCAACTTTGGCGCCACCCTCGATGTCTCCGCAGTGGGCGGCGGCTGGTCCATGGCCGCCACCCAAATGCTCAAGGGCAACGGCACGGTCACCGGCGGCATCGTCGCGGGCACTGGAACCGTCTCGCCCGGCGCATCCACCGGCAGCCTTGCCGTCTCCGCCGATGCCAATCTAACTGGATCCACGCTGGCGATTGAAATCGATGACGCACAAACGCCCAAATGCGACACGCTGGTGGTGGCCGGTGCCCTCAAGATCACCGGTGCCACGCTCAACCTGAATGTCACCGGCACCCCCACCCAGGCCACATATATCATCGCCACCTACGGCTCGCTCACCGGCAACCCCTTCACCACCGTTACCGGCACGGGACTGCCTTCCGGCTATGAGATCGACTACACATATAACTCCAACACCGCCATCGCGATCAAGAAGATCACCGGCGGCAACACCTACGCGAATTGGCTTTCCACCAGGTCACCGGCCACCGGCTTCGTCACGGATTCCGACAACGATGGAATTCCTAACGGCGTCGAAAACATTCTCGGGACCAACCCTAACATCAGCAGCCCGGGCCTTATCCAGGTTTCCGCCACGGCCACCTCGGTCACCTTCCAGCACACGCTGAATCCCACCGTGGCGTCAGATGTGACCCGCAGCTACCAGTGGTCCACCGACCTCGTCGAATGGAAGACCAGCGACCAGAGCAACAGCGGCGGCACCACCGCCATCATCTCCCCGTCCGCCCCGGATGCCGGCGTCGTCACCGTCACCGTCACCATCTCCAAGGGCAGCTCTAACAAACTCTTCGGTCGTCTCGTCGCCACCCAGCCTTGAATTGGAGTGGCACGCTGCGGACACCGGCAAACCGGTGGCGGCAAGGCGGT
>JAPLUJ010000029.1 GCA_026397695.1 Verrucomicrobiota bacterium
GGAACGCTCTTCCACAATTTCGCCCGCTTTGTTGAGAACGCAGATGGCGTGTTTCTTGTCCCCGAGATCGAGGCCAATGGTGATGGATGGAATTTTGTTTTTCATGACGGCAGCGAGTGTATCACGGCGCGCAAGCACCGCTGCTGCCTTCTCATCTAATCTTGTTCGGCTTCTTGAATTCATGGCCACATGTTCTTAAGGAAACCATCATTCCTAGTCTGACTATCTGGAAGATTACTGCACAGGAAAAGAATCCGAAGGATGGGTCGGTCGGGTGTTCCTACGACACGAAGTTCCACCTTCCGTTGCTGGTTGACTTCAGTTCCCGAGTGGACCCAAGTCTCAAGATCTGGAAGTGATTCCACCTCGGTTGCTACGCGGTTCAAGGTAACCGAATCAACACCTTCCCACCAGTAGATGTTCTTGGCTGTGAGAACCTCGAATTGATTTTCGGGGTTCGATACATATTCACCTCCGTATGCACTTATCCCCCTCTTCATTCCTGGAAATGCCGCATCGAGCTTGGACTGCGTCGCGCAGATGATCCAACGCTCCGTCATCGATGCGTTCTCAAGGCCGAGTCTCGCACTCACTGCTTCCGAGTTGCCTAGCGGCTTTGTCCGGAAGATGACGACTCCCATAGTCAGGAGAAGTAGAAGCACCAATAATGCGGCAATGGATCTTGTGGTCTTGCTCATCTATTTAATTTTTTGCCGAACGTTTTATTGAGCCACTGGTGGTATTTGTCCTGTAACAGCCACCGGTGGTGTATCAGGGGCAAATGCAACCCGGAAGGGCACTTTTCCGGGATGTCCGTTCATGACGGGGTTTAGTCCGCCATGGAGGACCATTCAAGCAGAAAAGGGGAAATGTTGGGGAAACTGGTATGGATGGCGGTTTGGCCGTCTTTAGCGCAGGTCCAGTGGGCTCGCGCCACCGGCACCCGGTCGTTTCATGGTGGTTAGGGGATGCGGAAGTATTTCTTTTCGCTCGCGGGAAATGTGGGATCGGCGACCAAGGTGCCGGATGGGACGTCGCGGACGTCGATGATCTTCCCGTTGAAAGGACTCGCAACAAACCCCGGACGGCCATCGACGGTAGCGGCGACCGGATAATTCCCCGGCACCGGTTCGGGGTGGTTTTCAGGCTCCGATGGACGGGCGGCGACAGTGTCGGCGGATGCGAATACGGCCGGTCGCTTGGCAGGATCCCCGACAGCTTGTATCAGCCACTTTTCGACGGCTTGTTGATTCTCTCTCTGGCGCGTGCCGGCTTCGCCGGTGGCTGTGACCTTGGAATTCCGCAGCGCATGGAGGAGTTGCGCGGCCTCGCCGGGCCGGAGATCCAGCGATTCAAGCCAGGCAGTGACCCGCGCGCAGCCGTAGGTGGCAAGGCCTTCGGCCATGACATGAAGCGCGTGCTCACAAGTATATCCCACGACATAATCCGGATCATCGCCCGCATTATCTGCCAATTCCCGCAGGATTTCTAACATGACGGTGCGATCTTCCAGTGTGCGGGCAGTCCTGGCGATTTTCTCCGCTACGGAGAAATCGGGGCGGCCCTCATACTCCCCATCCCCGTGGAGGTCGTATGCCTCAAACTCGACAAGTGATTGGAACGCCAGCTTGAGATCCTTGGCGGCAAGACCGATGACGAAGGCATTGAGCCCATCATGCTTGCCGATCTTCGTCCTGTTTTTCTTGACCCATGCCAGCGCCGCCAGCGGGTCGGTTGATGCCCATTTGCCAATCACCCGATCATACCCCTCGAATATGAGGTCGTTCAATTGGCCGCCCATATCAGTTAGAATGGTCATGGCCGCCTGCGGATCCGTATCCGCCAAGGCATCGATGGCAACACCAATGGCATTTTTGCGCATAAACCACGGATCTTCCATGTCGGTGCTGGTCCGGAATTCCTCGATCATCACCCGGAGTTGCA
>JAPLUJ010000143.1:0-1628 GCA_026397695.1 Verrucomicrobiota bacterium
AAAAGTGCCCCGGGCTACCGGCTCACGGCTTGTAGCCGGTGAGTGCTTCGAACTTCGCGCTGGGGATCTGGCGGAACTTGCCGTCCTTTTCGCGCACGATGAACAAGGCCGCCGCAGCGGCACGCGCGTCGATGACCTTCATGCCGGCCTCCGGCCCTAACACAAACAAGGTTGTTGCCAAGCCGTCGGCCGTCATGCTGTCGGGTGCGATCACGGTGACTGCGGAGAGCGCATGCTGCACCGGCATGCCGGTGCGCGCGTCCATGATGTGGCACATCCGCCGGCCCTGGGCATCGATGAAAAACTTCTGATAGTCGCCGGAGGTCGAGAGTGCCTGGTTGGAAATCGTGACGGCCGCGGCCATCGGGTCGTTTTCGCGCCACTGGTCGACGGGCAGGGTGATTCCGAGCACCCACTTGGTGCCTTTGGGGTTGTGGCCGAGCACGCGCACTTCTCCGGCGATCGAGGCATAGATGTTCTGCAAGCCATGCCCTTGCAGGACGCGGATCATCTCGTCCACGGCGTAGCCCTTGGCCACCGCGCCGAGGTCCAAGGCGAGATCCGGCAAATCCTTGACCAGTTCGCCAGCCGCCGTGACCGTTAGATGCTGCCATCCGGTCCTGGCCAGCGCGGCGCGGCGTTGCTCTTCCGATGGCACGACATGTTTGTCCGTGGTTTCACCGAAGCCCCAGAGGTTGATCAGCGGCCCGAGGGTAGGGTCGAACGCGCCGTCTGATAGACGGCTCAATTCCAAGCCGAAGCGCGTCACCCGTGCAAAATCCGGCGTGACCTTGAAGGGCACCTTGGCCGGTGCCTTGTTGAAACGCGATAGCTCGCTGGCCGGCTGATAGTTAGACATTTGCCGGTTCACCTCCTTGAGGAGATTTTCGATCTCCGCCTTGAGGCCGTTCACTTGCGTATCGGTCAATTTGCCGTCCACGATCTTCACCGTGTAGGGACTGCCCATCGTCCGCCCCTGCCACACCACCAGCGGCAAATCCTCCGCTCTAACAAAACAGCCGGTGCCAAGCGCCACCACCGCAAACAGCAGCCTGATTTTCTTATGCAAAGTCATTTGAACCAGCATCGTCGTTCCCGCCCGCAGGTCAAGTGCGCGGCGGTAAAATATTCTTCATCACGGGTAACTGCTTAGGTAACCTCAGTAAGTCAGCCATACCTGACTGACATGCCAGTGAATTAAGTGAGTCAAGAAGAGTCAGCCAGGAATGTGAGCTACAGGTGGTCGCGCGACTTCACCTGCGGCGGCGCCACACCAGAGACAAGCCCAACACACCGAGCACCGCCGCCGACGGTTCAGGCACAGGGTTCACTGTAAGTTGCCACGAGTTGAGGGTCATCGTTTCGCCGGCCGCCACATCGGCCACAAACAAAGTCCACTCGCCGCTGGAATCCAAGGTGTTGAACACGCCCAGATGTGTCGTGGGCACCGTGGTGTCCAAGCTGTTAGCGGGACTGATATTGCGGCCATCGGGCTGGAAGATACCGCTGAGTGCGCCGGTGTTTGGCAAGGCCATATGGACATTAGTCGTGGCCCCATCGGACAAGGTGAGCAAGACACTATGGTTGCCGGAACCCGCCAGGTTTGCCGCAGTGCGCCCCGTGCGGTT
>JAPLUJ010000143.1:1634-2639 GCA_026397695.1 Verrucomicrobiota bacterium
TAGGCATAGACATCTCCGAACCAACCGCCCCCGGGGACACCCGACGACATGTCAAGACTCACTTCCACACCTGTCGTGATGGGGGTCGATGTGACAAGAGTCATGGTCGAGGAAATGCCGACCAGATTGTTGTCGGGAATCGCCAGGTTTACAGCCAGACTCTGGGTCAGGGTGACGGCCTGGCCGGTCAGCGGTAGTAGCATTAACCAATAAATTTTTGTCATGACGTTTGGATGAACGGGTTGGTTGTGGAAACGGTTTCTGACAGGAATAGCAAGCCAAGTTCCGGTTATGGAACTGCGAGACGATAAAACGCGCTCCCTGTCGGAGGACTTGTGTCGGTGAATGTCACAGTGCCGACGGAACTTGCGGTGACCGTGTCGAGGATGGACCAGGCAACCGTGGCAAGGTTAGTCGTGCGTTGAATCTGATAGGGTTGGAACGGAATCCCTTGGAATGTCAGCACAACGTTACCTCCTGGCAACACCGTAAGTCTGGGTGCATTGCCCACAGGATTGCCATCGGCAACGGTGGAAGCCAGCCCCACGGTCACGGTCACGGTGCCGATGGTAGCCGCTCCGCGCGCATCTGTAAGGGTGACACTAAAACTATCAGCACCTGAAAACGCGGTGGCCGGCGTGTAAAGAATCGAGTCGGGTTGCAGCGCCACTGTGCCGCCGTTGGTCGAGGAGCTGGTGGGGATGGACCAGGTGATCGCATCACCGTCTGCGTCAGAAGCATTGGCTTGCAGTTTGTTAAGTGAAACCGTGGTGGGCTTCTGATAGGGGGCGGCGAACGCGTAACCGGCAAAGGTCGGCGGCGTGTTGATCACGATGGAGAAATTCTGGCTGGCGTTGGGCGTCGTGCCGTTAGATGCAGTGAAGGTGCCGGTGAACGTGCCGGCGGTGGTCGGCGTGCCGGATAGCACTCCGTTGGTGAGGGTCAGACCGCCGGGCAGGGTGCCCGTGGCTCCGAACGTGATCGGCGTGGTGCCAGATGCCTTCA
>JAPLUJ010000728.1 GCA_026397695.1 Verrucomicrobiota bacterium
CAGGCCCAGCTTGTCCGCCCAGTAATACATGCGGTCCGGCTCGATCTTGACGTGCTTGCGCAACATGTTGCAGCCAAGTTTCTTGGTGATTTCCAGATCATACTTCAAGGCGGCATCCGTCGGTGCGGTGTGCAGACTTTCCGGCCAGAACCCCTGGTCTAACGGGCCATACTGGAACAACACCTTGTTGTTCAGGGCAAGCCGGTTGACACCAGCCTCGTCCTTCAGGATGGAAATCTTGCGCATGCCGAAGTAACCGGTGAGCGCATCCGTGGCATTGCCGTCTGTTAGAGCAACCTGCAGGTCATAGAGAAACGGGGAATCCGGCGACCATAACTTCGGGCTCTTGATCTTGAGGATGATCTCCTCGCCGGGCTTGCCGGTGGCGCTGGCAACGGCATTGCCTTGGTCGAGCGCGGTGATTTTCACCGTGGCATTTGCACCCGCACCAACGGCCTTGACTTTGACCTTGGCCTCCTCCTTGTCGATATCAGGAACGAGGGTATAGGAGGCGATGTGGGACTTGGCGACGGGCTCCAGCCAGACGGTGCGCCAAATGCCGGAGGTGGCGGTATACATAATGCCGTGGGGCTTGAGCACCTGCTTGCCGTGCGGTTGGCCGGCATCCGTCGGATCCCACACCGAAACCACGATTTCCTGGCTGCCCTCGGGCTTCAAGGCAGCGGTGATATCCATGCTGAACGGGCTGTATCCGCCGGTGTGCTTGCCGACTTCCTTGCCATTCACATGAACCACGCAGTCCCAATCCACCGCGCCGAAGTTGAGCAGCACGCGCAGGTCTTTCCACGCACCGGGAATCTCCACAGTCCGACGGTACCACAGGCGCTCCGCAGGCTGGACGATATGCCCCACGCCGGACAATGCCGATTCCACCGGATAGGGAACCAGAATCCGCCGCTGGAACTCGTTAGGACGGGGATCTTCTTTTGGTGCAATCGCCAGATCCCACAGGCCATTGAGGTTCAGCCAGTCCTTGCGGACCATCTGCGGCCGTGGATACTCTGGCAGGGCGTTCTTGGGGCTGACTTCCTTGGCCCAGCGGGTCATGATGCGCCCGGAAACCGGGGCCCACTCCGCAGCTTGCGCGGCCAGCCCTCCGGCCATGACGATCACGAGTGCGAGGCATCCGATCCGCCTTTTTTGTCGAAGGACGCGGGTTCCGGCACCGCCGACCATGGCGGACGATTGATTGAATGGTGTGGGTTGCTTGTTCATAATGTGTCTTGTGATTCGAGGTTGCACTGAGTCTTACGCTGCGGATTCGCCAAATCCAACACAAATCAACAAACGATAGGGCATCGTCCCGTGTTGACCCGGCAGGCCACAACCCTCAGAATGCCTGCGCCAGCAGCGCCAGTCGCGCCCCCCTACCTACCCTTACCCTCTAGCCCGCCCCACGATCCGCCATCCTCCATGTCCGTTCCCTACCTCAACCGTGAAATCTCCTGGATCGAGTTCAACCAACGCGTGCTCAACGAAGCGTTGCGAGACGATCTTCCGTTGTTAGAGCGGATCAAATTCCTCGCCATCACCGCCGCCAATCTCGACGAGTTCTTCCAAGTCCGCGTCGGCGGACTGATGGCCATGCGCCGCAGCGGATTGAAAACGGCTGATGCCTCCGGCCTGACGCCCGCGCGGAACCTCGCCGCCTTGCGCCAACGCATCCTCCAGATGATGGCCGACCAATACGCGTTGTTCCGCTACACTTTGATCCCGGCGCTGGCAAAAGCGGGCATCCAGGCCATGCAACCCGGCGATCTATCAGTCGAACAGACGGCTCAGGTCGCCGCCACCTTTGAGGATCTCATCTATCCGCTGCTCACGCCGCTCGCAGTCGATCCCGGCGAATCGCCACCGATGGTGCCGGCGCTGCAGGTCATCGTGGCCTGCCGTCTGTTGAATCCAGATACGCAGGTCACGCGTCACGCCCTGATTCCCATCCCGGAAACCCTCGGCCGCCGCGTGCCCGTCATCAAGGAAGCAGATACCCACGCGTTTCTGCTCATCGAAGACCTTGTGGCCACCCACGCCGCACGGTTGTTTCCCGGGGAAAACGTCACCGCCACCACCGTCTTCCGCGTGACCCGCAATGGCGACATCGCCGTACAGGAACAAGACGCCATCGATCTCGCCGATGAAATGGAGGATGTGCTCAGCGCCCGCCGCTTCGCCGAAACCGTGCGACTGGAACTCCGCGCCGACGCGCCCCGCGACCTCGTCGACATGATCCAGCAGGTCACCGCCGCAGGAGTGCAGGAGATCTATCAGTCAGACGGACCGCCCGGGCTCGCGTCCTTCATGGAACTCGCGTTGCTGCCGGACTTCGATCACCTGCGCGATGCCAATTGGCCGGGCCAGATCTCGCCGGCCATCGCGCCCGGAGCATCGATGTTTGAGACCATCGCCGCGGGCGACGTGATGCTGTTCCATCCCTACGAATCCTTCGAACCGGTGCTTCGCCTGTTAGAGGAGGCCGCCGATGATCCTGATGTTGTCGCCATCAAACAGGTTCTCTATCGGACAGCGAGAAAATCGCGGATCATCGACGCCCTCATCAGTGCCGCGGAAAACGGCAAACACGTCACCGTGCTCATTGAGTTGAAGGCCCGCTTCGACGAAGCCCGCAACCTCGACCGCGCCGATGAATTGCAGCGTGCCGGAGCACAGATCGTTTACGGCGTGAAAGGCCTCAAGACCCACGCCAAAATCTGCATGATCATCCGCCGCGAGTCCGGCCACCTGCGCCGCTATGTCCACCTGGGTACCGGTAATTATAATGAGACGACCGCCCGACTTTACACGGATCTTTCCTACCTGACCTGCAAGCCCGAGTATGGCAATGACGCCTCGCTGTTTTTCAACGCGGTCTCCGGCAGGTCGAAACTGCTGCGTTTCCAACGCCTCGTCCCCGCGCCCACCGCAATGAAACATACGCTGTTAGACCTCATCACCGGCGAGGAGGAACGCGCGAAACAAGGGCTTCCCGCCCGCATCCTCGCCAAAGTCAACTCGTTGCAGGACCCGGATATCATCAAGGCGCTCTACAAAGCCTCCAAAGCCGGCGTCGAGATCAAACTCAACGTCCGCGGCATCTGCTGCCTCAAACCCGGCGACCCGAAACACTCGAAAAACATCGAGGTCGTTTCCATCATCGATCGGTTCCTCGAGCACGCCCGGTTGTTCTACTTCCATCAGGGCGGCGATGCGGAAGTATATATTTCCTCCGCAGACTGGATGACGCGCAACCTCGAAAAGCGCGTCGAACTCATGATCCCGATCGAAGAACCCCCGTTGAAGCGCCGCCTGGTGCGCATGTTGGAAGCCTTCTTCCAGGACAACACCCAAGCATCCCGCCTGCTGCCCGATGGCAGTTCCCAGCGCATCGTGCGCGGCAAACGCCAAAAGACATTCCGCGCCCAGGAACTTTTCTATCAGCAGGCGCGGAATGCCGCCAAAGCCCGCGAACACGAACGCGCTATGACCTTCGAACCCCATGTCCCGCCCGAGTAATAACGACCCGGATCCACCCTTAAACGGACAAGAGACTCGCGCCAGGGAGCCTGCTCTGTAGATCCAGACACGGACCCACCGGATGAAGCGCTGGGTGCGCTGGGTGCGCTGGGTGGCTCTGAGGAGCGCGGTGTTGATGAAATTTCCGGCGGCCCGGACGATGCCGGCGGCTACGGAGGCAACGCCCAATTGAACGCTGTCGCCTAACACACAGTTTTTTCGCCATGATTTTGGATCCGTACACAACCTGGTCGGGCGCTGGTTAGTTTTGATTTTTTCTCCCGCACAGTAGTTCGCATGAGCCCGATTGAGCGCGGGACGGAAGCGCCTATCGGCCCCCCCTACCGCAGCGAAGCGCCGGTAGGGGTCCTTCCCCGGGTTGCCACGGCACAAGCACTTCTGCATCTAACGAAAATTTCCGACCCCGCCACCTTGCCAGCCCCTTGCAATGCCCCTGGGTGCTGCCATCACGGGCTTTGGCGGGACCGAATCAACGCCGCAGTCCCCCCGCGTCTGGCCATGCCCCAGGGTATCCCTAGCGCCAAATACAGGCCCTTCATGAGGATCCTTTTGCGCTTCCAAAAATCTCCTCAATGGATCATATTATTCTCTACTTATCAATGAGTTACATCTACAATCCCGCATGTCAGAAACTACCGGAATCATTCCCGAAAAACCATCCAATACCACGCCCTCCCTGTTACTCGAAGACGTATTCTTCGCGCCACTTTTCCAAGCGCTTCAGGCTCCCGGAATCACCCGCGGCTGCGCCACCGTCGATGACGCCTCATTTGCCGCATTGGCCGTCCTGCGCGTGTTGGAAAACAGCAAAACCGGGCGCGACTTCATCCAAATCCACGGCATACCCAACATCCCGGGCCTGACCCGCTCCAACTACTTCGACGGCCTGGCAAGTCCGCGCCGCCTCCAAATGTTCATCGCAATGGAACGTGAACTTCAGCGTCAACAACTCCCCACACTGCGCGCCCACGACGACCGCCTCGCCCACTTCGGCGAACTCGATGAAATGGAAATATGGGCTGGCGACGGTCATCACATCGCCCACGCCACTCACGATGCCCGCAACGAAAAAGGCACCTACAGCCCGGTCAACGCCATTTACAAACTCGACCTGCGCAGCGGCTGGATGCGCTTCATGGACCTCGTCCGCCCCACCGCCCGCGGACTCGAACACGAAATCACCACCCTCAAACGTCAGGACAAGCAGGAACTGCGATGCGGCGCCGCCAAAGGCTGCTCCACCATCATGATTTACGACGCCGCCATCATCGACTTCCAATACGCCTACAACCTCAAACAAAGCAAAAGTGTCTACATCCTCACCGCCTGGAAAGACAACCTCGCCCCCATGACCGCCATGCCGCGCGAGGTGGACCGCACCAACCCCGCCAACGCGCTCATCATCAGTGATGAAACCATCTACTTCAACAACACCCCCGGCGTCTGGCGCCGGATCACCGCCAGGTGCCCGGACAGCGAGGAAATTTACATCACCCTCATCAACCAGATGACCATTTCACCCGGCGCACTCAACCAATGCCGACGCCTGCGCTGGAACATCGAAAAAGCCTTCGACCAGCAAGAGCAGAAGCTCGACGAACGCAAAGCCTGGACCGCCAGCGAGACCGGCAAGCGCATCCAGGCCATCGCCATGAGCATCGTCCACAACCTCCTACGGCTCTTCGAAGCCAAGCTCAAAAGCGAAGAGGGCATTCAAGACACCAAAGTGATCAAAGCTTGGCAAAAAGACCTCGCCAAGCGCACTGAAAAAGCCCGGGCCGCCGGTCGCCACTTGCCCGTAAAACTCTACCAAGCCCTTTACCGGCCCACTGAAGTGAGCCTGCAGTTCATCCGCTGGCTACGGGTAGGCCTCATGCGCCCAACCTGCTACAGGCAAGCCATAGAACAACTCCGCCCCCTCATGCTGGCCTACCTTTAGTATGTTAGACGACAGGGTTCACATCATGGCCACCCAGCTTTTCAAAGACCCCTACCTCTTCGACTTCCTTGGCACTGCCGATCCCCGCCGCGAGGCAGAGGTGGAGCAGGCTCTCGTCGATCACATCCAGAAATTCCTCATCGAACTCGGTACCGGCTTCGCCTTCGTCGGGCGGCAAGTCCGGCTCGAAGTTGGCGGTGAGGATTACCCCCTCGACCTCCTCTTCTACCACCTCAAGCTCCGCCGCTATGTCGTCATCGAACTGAAAGCCCGCCGTATCCGCAGGCGAGAACCCCAAATGATTTATTTATCTCAGGAATGGCATCTTGTTTTCGTTGTGTAGCAATACCATTGGTGATTTGAAAAAATTGGTCGCAGCCTTGGGCAGAATACTAGCAGCGATTGCACGGGGAAATTTTCCATCGACCGTGAAACAAGATTCATCGATAGTATCTGCGATATTCTCCAAGCCGACAGGCGGTGGGGGGAACTTGCCCGCATCATTCAGTAATTTGAACGTAGAATTCAGTATGGCTGCCAGTGCAGCCTGTTCAATCCTAACCGTGGCCGGAGTATGGAACCGCAGGTATGCCATGTAGGAGCAAACCGTGAATTTAGCATCAATATACGCCTCCGAGGAGACTTCGGCAGCCGATGCCAGAATCCTGATGCGGTCATTCCAGTTATTTTCTATGGGCGCTAGGAAATCTTCGATTGCTCTGTCCTTCTGCAAGAAACGATTGTCATAACCTCCTCAGTTCTTT
>JAPLUJ010000310.1 GCA_026397695.1 Verrucomicrobiota bacterium
GGAACGCTCTTCCACAATTTCGCCCGCTTTGTTGAGAACGCAGATGGCGTGTTTCTTGTCCCCGAGATCGAGGCCAATGGTGATGGATGGAATTTTGTTTTTCATGACGGCAGCGAGTGTATCACGGCGCGCAAGCACCGCCGCTGCCTTCTCATCTAATCTTGTTAGGCATTATTGGTGGGCTCAGATGGCGGTAGTGTGAATGGGGCAAAACGCTCACTGCGGTATAGCTTACTTCTATTCCATCCCTTGCTCGCCAAAGCCAGGCCACATATGATCACTCCTAGCGTGACTACATAAACCGGAAGAGCACCACCAATCGCACCTGAAATTGTGATAAGTGTCATGCACAAACCGAGCA
This sequence comes from Verrucomicrobiota bacterium, assembly GCA_026397695.1. GTDB lineage: Bacteria > Verrucomicrobiota > Verrucomicrobiia > Verrucomicrobiales > Akkermansiaceae > Luteolibacter. Next base: position 362 of record JAPLUJ010000310.1, read on the forward strand.
GGGCGATCAAGATCCCACCCACCAGTTCCTTGCGAGCTTCTTTGATCAGCTTGAGTCGTGAATCGGGAGATTCATAATATCGTCGCAGGTCATCCGCTATGCGTGCTACCAAACTGCGAGCCGCCGCCGGTGACCAATCAAGCTGTTCCAAATCCTCAACAATAGCCTCGACAGTGCGCCCGGCCATTAGAGCACGTGGCACCATGGTTTCAGGATCTTCTGCCTCGAACTTCTCTTGTGGTGTGAGTTCTTTCATGCCTAACGTTAAAGGTGATGCGGCGGCGCGGTGGACTCTGAACTAACTATGGAGCTTTTCGCCGTCGCATCCACCGCCTTGTTCGCCTTTGGTCGTGATGAAACGTGGATCGCGCGCTTGACGCTCTTGAAGTGAGCGCCCCAATGCAACGACATCAAATCCGAATTCCTCGGCTATGGCCTGCTTGTGTCGGCGGACCTCCTGTATCACTAAATCGCTCGCTTGTGGGACTATGTCAATCGTCTTCATTGTTTTGTAATAGTTCGTCTGGACTGCACATGACCGGCAACTCGAATCCAACGTCAGCCACGGCGAGACGTAGGCGGTCACGCGTGAACGGATTGGCGATGTGCTTGAAGTTCCAAGTCACAAGGTAGTTGATCCCGTGAACGGACGCAACCGCAATGTGCATGGCATCCGATGCCGCCTTGGCGGGAACGACGCCGGTCGTCACAAGGGTGGACGCAAGTGCGATGGCCTCGTCAGTCACGGGCAGCAATCGGACCGCTGCAAGCAGGCATTGCCGGGCGGCAGCCATCTCCCCGTCACCTTTGGCAACCTCATCCAACGTTTCGAGTGACGTGAACAAGTGGAACCCGGAACACCCTCGGTCCCACCACTCGCGGGTACTCGCCTGTCGTGCCGCTTGGATCAGGCTGTTCGATGGCCGCGCCACGTAGTAGCTGGGGATTGTCGTTTCAATGTAAGCTGTCGCCATGGCTTTAGCTTAAATCGTCTGGGGCGGACATTCAAGCAAACTCTCAACCTGTGCGCCTCTGGTCCATACCACGGACTCAGCGTCCCTGACGAAGGACGTTGAGTCCGTCGTCTGTTCGGCAACATGCCGAGGCCGGACCGGGCCTATTTCTCTTTTGAGGCCTTCTTCGCTCCATCGACAAAACCCTCACGGAACATGCGATTGGGGGCACGAAGCCATGTGAAACTCTTGTCGCCAGACTTGAAGCCGAGCGCAAGCGGACCAAAACAGTAGTAAGTCACACCTTTGGCCGTTGTTTCGAGTTTACCTTCACCGTATTTCTTTCGGAACGCCTCCAATGTCATTCCTCCTGCCTTTTCCACGAATCCTGCGCCAATGGAGAACAATTCGTCCGGCTCGCCGTCCGAGAGATGCAACGAGTTGAGATCTCCGTATATGTCCTGAGCCAACTTCCAGACCTTTCCCTTGTTGGAAAAGTTGTCATCCAGAAATATCTTCGTATATGTCCTGAGCCAACTTCCAGACCTTTCCCTTGTTGGAAAAGTTGTCATCCAGAACGATCTGCATCCACGTTTGAGGAGCATTCTTTGCAGATTGTTCCGTTTGTGGTTTCTCCTTGGCGGGTTCCGCGCCAAATCCGTCGATTGAGGAGATGATAATTAGCAAGCCGGTCAAAACGGTTTTGACCATTTTCATTGTTTTCATTTGCATTCTTTGTATGTGGTTTGATGTTAGGCGAACGCCGATGGTGATGGACGGCGCGAAACCGCTCCGCCTAGCCAATAGACTTCCTCGCCGTTCCATCCACCAACTTGTTCGATTTATGACGACTGACGAAAAACGCGCCATTGAGCGCATGAAACGAGCGATCCGCGATGCCCACAAGCTCGGAATCCGACTGGCGGGGATGGACGGCTCGCTGCTCTACGCTACGGTCAGCGCATTCCGTAAAGGTCAGGCGATGGCTGCTGACGCCGAACAGCGACATGGTAGCTGCTACTCCGCCGTTGCTCATGCGTGTCAGGCCGGAAGCATCGACGGCGCGGGAGTCCTCGATAACAAATGCTATGAGGACTCCGGTGGATATTGAATCGAACGTCAAAGGCCTGGCACCCGCTACCGGGAGCGCCACACCGCAACGGGGTTAAGGATTGTAGTCACAAGGGTCATTTCGACAAGGGGCGGGTAGCGGGTTGTCCAGGCGCGGCTTGTTCTGCCTGCCCGAACCCGGCGGCTCGCTCCTGGGAAATCAGCGAAGCGATCAAGCGGTCGATGTCGTTGCCATGCCGCTCCGAAATCGCACGCTTAATCGCCCGGACTTCGGTGATCACCTCGTCAATTACTTTGGGTGGGTTGTCAGATAGCTTCATCTTCATTCAATAGTTCCTCCGGGCTGCACATCACCGGCATGCGGTAGCCCGAATCGTTGATCTTCGCGCGCATTCGCTCCCTGATGTGCGGATTGGCGATATGCTTGAAATTCCATGTCACAAGAAAGTCGATCTTATGCACGGACGCAAGAGCAATATGCACCGCATCCGGTGCGGCAATCCCAGGGACGAGACCGGCAGCCACCAACACCCGTGCCAAATCAGCAGTTTCGCTGGTCACAGGGAGCACCCGAAGTCCATGCAGCAGGGCGCGCCGCTCCGTCGCCATTTCGGGATCGCCCTCACCGGCTTCATTCAGCGTCTCGGTTGACGTGACGAGATCAAATCCCGAGCAGCCTCCATCCCACCACTCTCGTGTTGCAAGCTGTCGGCTTGCTTGAAGGATGGAGCGGGCGTTCCTCGCCGTGTAGTAGCTCGGAATGGTGGTCTCAATGTATGCTGTCGCCATGCGGAAGGTGTTGTATTAATTCTTGGCAGAACGCCTGTCTATCCCACGGGGAGGGCGGAAAAAGACCATGAATACAGAAACGACATCGCCGCCCTCCCCGTTGGGATCAGACAATTGTTCTGTGTCTTCTCTTCGTCGGAGTGGACGTGTAATCTCATGGTTCTCCTGTGGCGCGGCTTCCGCTGTCGCAACGAAGCTGGCAATCGAGAAATACGGTGAAGTGGACATCTACTACACCGACACTGGAAGCGAGCATCACGACAATCCCCGCTTCATCGCGGACTGTGAAAAATGGTTCGGGCGAAGCGTGACGATCCTGAAAAGCGACAAATACGCGGACGCGATGGAAGCCTGTAAAAAGTCACGGTATCTGTCCTCGGCCCAAGGTGCGCCATGCACGGGAGCCATGAAGAAAGCGCCAGCGAACGGAATCTGGAAACTCGGTGATGTGGAAATATTCGGCTACACCGCAGACGAGAGGCTTCGGCTCACTCGCTGGCAGCGGGACAATCCAGAAAGGATCATCGAATGCCCACTGATCGACGGACACCTAGATAAAAGTGACTGCCTCGGGATGCTGGAACGCGTGGGAATAGAAATCCCGACGATGTATAAGCTCGGCTTCCGCAACAACAACTGCATCGGCTACGTGAAAGCGCGGGACTCGCTGGACTATTGGAAGCGGGTGAGAAAGCACTTCCCCGCGCAGTTCGAGCGAGTGGCGAAGCTGGAAAAGGAACTCGGCTATGCGATCAACCGCGTGACGCGGAAGGGCGTGGTAATCGACGTGCCGCTCTACGACATCCCCCCAGGTGATCCAACGGGAGCAGACCCGAAAATATCTTGCGGCCTATTCTGCATGAGCCAGGCCGATTCATTCTCTCCACAGAACGCAAAGGGTGATGCGCCCGGAGCAAATGAAAAGCCATGAAAAAGAAACTGGAAAGTGATACCGGGTCGAATCCACCCGCTTGTTCTCCGTCTTCCGTTCGCGCTTTCCGCGTGACTGAAACCGGGTACTTCGACAAACCAACGGTGACGATCATCCGCACCACCACCCCGTCCCGCGCCAAGCATCGCGTATGGGACTCCGCACACTGCGCCGGATACCTGATCGAGTTCAAATCGCTCAAGGTGGTCCGCGCTCCAGAATATGACGCTGTGAAGCTGAAGCAGAACTGGTGCTACTCAGAAGACTTCGCCCGCAGCATTCTTCCAGAGAACAGTGTTTATTCGTAGCCCCTCCGGAAGTGATATCCGGGAGGGTTGATGACGGAAGGATGTGCGTAAGGCGTTGATTTGACAAGGATTTCTTTTCGTCGGGTGCGTATATCCGGGTGGGAAGGACCGGGGTTTTCCGGGAATCCGATCTAGCGGATATCACGGTCAGGGGTCTGCGGTCAGTTCAGGGGCGCGCATGGGCGCGGCGCAAAAGGACTGGTCTGGCGAACAATTTTTTATGGACTTGGGGGAAGACTCAGGCAGGTTATGCTTGGAACCCGATTCGCCTCAAGCGTCTATCAAGAACCGTCTGGGAACCATTCCAATCGTGTGATGCGCTGACTCAATCCAGCAGCGCAACAAACTCCTCCAACGTCAACCCTGCCGCTCGGATCAGTGCACGCAGCGTGCCCTTGGCAAGCTCCTTGTGATCCGGAACCGATAGACTGGCAAGGCTACCCGGTCTGATAAGAATCATGTGACTCCCGCGCTGACGCACGCAGGACCAGCCCGCACGACTGAACGCCGTGACCGCCTCTCTGCCGCTGATCGTCGGAAGCTTGGGCATCGGCTCAAGCTACCGCTACCTCCACCGTGCGCGTCTCCACCGTCAAAGGCATACCCTGCTCGGCACGAACTTCCAAACAGCCAATGATGGCCTCCCGAATGTTGCCCTCAGCCTCCTCCCTGGAACTTCCTTGGCTGACACAGCCCGGAATAGACGGGCATTCGGCAACCCAAACGCCGTCCTCGTCACGTTCCAATGTGATCACAAACTTCATAGGTTGAGCATACCCCACCCAATCCGCTGCGTCAACACCTCATCCGGCACGTCCTCCCTCTCGGCGGCGTCGCCCGTTCGGAGATCGCAGGCACCCGGCAGCACGACAAGCCTCAGACATCCTGATCAGGCGGCGGGCAGGATGCGTTCGCACTGACCCGGGCATCCTGCCCGGCGCCAATTGGTCTCACCTGATTTCCCTAACAATCGTTAAAACCCGCCAGGATTCAAGATGTCTGAGTCTTGCGAAAGTTGTGAGGAAAGACCGGCGCGAGACGCTCCTGGCACGGTCTGCGGCGGGATTGCCGGACCGCCGGATGATGACCAGGGAAATATTGAGGTTCGCCAAGGCACCGCTGGTTCGGGCTGCTAGAACGCGTCGCGCACGTGATTCACGCGCGGTTTTTGGCCGTTCTCCACATAAATCTCGATGACGTCGAAGCGCCACGGCAGATCGCGGGTGCCGAGACGTTTGAGCCAGGCATTGGCACCCCGCTCGATGAGCTGTTGTTTGGTCTTGTCCACCGCATCCAACGGGCGGATGCGCGTGCCTTCGTGCCGGGTTTTGACTTCCACGAATAGCAACAATTTGCCATCGCGCGCGACGATGTCCACCTCGCCGCGCCGCGGACCTTTGAAGTTGCGTGCCAGCACCGTGCAGCGTTGGCTGCGCAGCCAGTCCGCCGCCACCCGTTCGCCATAGTCGCCGATCCATGACCGGTCACGCTGAGAGCCGTCAGGTCCCGTCAAGCGGCAGGGCGAGTTGAGCCACCGGCTGCAACGAGCGACGATGATGGCAACAAGGGCCGTGAATCCGAAGCGCTTCAAGATATGCCATGGTGTCATATCCCTGGTGTTTCGCAAAGTCGAATTGCGGAAACTCTCTATCAATTTCACGCATCAGGTGGTCGCGGGTGATCTGGACGAGTCATCCGCTGCCGGATCGAGGCGGGCCAACCGCCCAATACCGTTCAATTAAGCAGGAAGAGAAGAGGGTTTTAACCGCAGATGAACGCAGATAGACGCAGATGAAGAGAGATTTTTGATTTGATCTGTGTTCATCTGCGTCCATCGGCGGTTCGAATTTCTTAATTGAACAGGATTGGGCCAACCGCCCATCATCCACAGCGACGGCAGCCAGCACCGCGACGCGAACTCACAAGCATCCTGTTCAATTCATTTCGGGTTGGTTTTGACTTTATTTGTCATGCGCCCCGGATTTCCCAACTAACTTTCTTGGCAATGCGGGTCGGATAGGCATGATCGCGCTTGAGGTCATGACGTACACACCAAATCGACGGGAGTTTCTGAAAAGCACGGCCGTAGCTGTCGGAATGCCGATGATCATCCCTGCCAGCGCACTTGGACGCGACGGCACAGTCGCCCCCAGCAACCGCATCGTGTTGGGGGCCATCGGCATCGGACCCCGCGGGAGATACGTGCTTGAGACCTTCCTCAAATATCCGGAAGCCCAGTTCGTGACGGTTTGTGATGTGCAGAAGGCCAATGCCCGAACCGCGAAAATGATGGTCGACAGGCGCTACGGCAATCAGGACTGCGGCACCACTGCCGACCTGTTGGAAGTATTCGGGCGCGATGACATTGATGCGGTGATGATCGCCACCGGTGATCGCTGGCACGCGCTTGCCACGATTCTCGCGGCCAAGGCAGGCAAGGATGTCTATTCGGAAAAACCCTGCGCCTTGACTATCGCCGAGTGCGCCGAACTGGATGACACGGTACAACGCTACGGTCGGGTTTTCCAGGCGGGCACCCAGCGGCGCAATGTGCCGAATTTCCGTCATGCCATCGAACTTGCCCGCAGCGGTCGCCTGGGACGCGTTCACACCGTCCACGCCTCTATCAACCAGCTTGTGGAAAACCATGACTGGCTCCCCGCCGAACCCGAACCCGCCCCGGAGGAAATCGATTGGGACCGCTGGCTCGGGCCGGCCCCGTGGCGGCCTTACAACATCGCCTATGTGCGCGGCAGATGGCGCGGCCATCATGATTTCGAGGCCGGCGCAAGATTGCTAGACTGGGGGGCGCACACCGTGGATCTTTGCCAAGCTGCGATCGGAGCGGATGGCACCACTCCGGTGGAGTTCGAGCCTGACGGTTCAACCATCCACGCCCGCTATGCCAATGGCGTGAAACTCGAGATGCGCTTCGGCGGGTACAACGGGGAAGGAGACTGGTTGAATCTCGGCACCTGCCCGGTGCGCTTCGATGGCGACAAGGGATGGGTCCAGGCGGGTGATTCCGGGAAAATAGTCACCGAGCCCGCATCGTTGCTTGCGGGTAGTCACATCGGGGACATGGCGGGAACCGATCCGACCGATCACGTCCGCGAGTTTCTCGATTGCGTCAAATCGCGCGGCACCACCGCTTCGAATTCATCGGTGATGCGCAACACGCACGTCGCCTGCTTGGCTGCGGCCATCGCATGGCGGCTTGGCCGGAAACTGACCTTGGATCCAGCCAAGGAATCGTTCGTCAACGATGAGGAAGCCAACCGCATGCGCAGCCGGGCGCGTCGCGCGCCGTGGCATGCCTGAAAACCATCATTCTAACAACCATGCAAGCCCCTTTCCCATCCTCCGCAGAGTTGACCGCCATCGTGGCGTCGAATGCCGCCAAACATGAGAAGGCCTTCGCCTGTCAGCAACTCGCCATTGTCGGCGGTGCCGATGCCGTCCCGGCTCTCGCCGGATTGTTAGGCGATGAGCAGCTCTCCACCTACGCCCGCTCCGCACTGGAGACGATCGCCGCTCCTGTGGCTGGTGGGGCGTTGATGAAATCCATGCCCGAACTCAGCGCGCGGCTTCTGGCCGGAGTGATCGATTCGCTGGGTGTCCGTCGCGAACTTCCGGCGGTGCCTGAATTACGCAAGCTCGCGACCGGCCCGGCGGGCGAAGTGGCGGACGAAGCACTTGCGGCTCTCGGAAAAATCGCCACCGGTGATGCTCTCGTCAGCCTCAGGGCCGCGCTGAAATCCCCGGTGGCCGGACATCGGATCGCCGCCGCCCACGCCTCGCGCGTAGCAGCGGGAATCCTGCTAAAAGATGGAAAACGTCAGGACGCCGCTGATTTGTTAGACGCGGTGATTGCCGCCGATTTGCCCGTCCGCCTGCGCGACGCCGCGTCCGCCCTGCGCTCACACTCCGTGCGCCGGCGGATTTTCGATGGCACTACTTTTGACGGTTGGGAGGGCGACACCGCATGGTTCCGCATCGTCGGGGGGGCCATCGTCGCGGGAAGTTTGTCGCAACCGATCCCCAGAAATGAATTCCTTTGCACCAAGCGTGAATTCGCGAATTTCGAGTTGCGCCTGAAGTTCAAATTGGCAGGCGGGCAAACCAACGCCGGTGTGCAAATCCGCAGCAGGCGGGTGCCGGGCAGCCACGAAGTGTCAGGCTATCAGGCCGATCTCGGGGAGCCGGGGGTATGGGGGAATCTTTACGACGAGGCGCGCCGTAACAAGACGCTGGTCAAGGCCGATCAGGACGCGCTCAAGCGAGTCCTCAAGCTGGATGACTGGAACGAATACCGGATCCGCTGCGAGGGGCGGAGGATTCAACTCCATATTAACGGCCATCAGACCGCCGACTACACGGAGCCCGATGAGAAGATCGAACAAACCGGCATCATCGGATTGCAGATCCACAGTGGCAAGCCGGGTGAAGCCTGGTACAAGGATCTGGAAATCGAGGAACTATCACCATGAAAATGTGTTGCCCGGGATGATTGCACCTTCAGTTAGATCGGTTCGATGGTTCGTTGCGGGCAGTCTTGTGGTCCTTGGATTAATGGCCTGGAGACTTTCGCCCGTTGCGGACTCGCTCCGCCTCAAGACGAACGGCGAGTCGCAACAACGGCACCCCCCACACATGCCTGCCGCGCCATTGCCGCCTACCGCGCCATTGCCAATACCCTCACAAGAACCGCCAGCGGGTATCCATGCTAAG
>JAPLUJ010000043.1:0-1030 GCA_026397695.1 Verrucomicrobiota bacterium
GGCCCCGCTCACCGATGGCCCCGCCGGTCCGTTGCATGCGGACCGGCGGGGTGGCTGTCACCGCCGGACACATTGCGGCGGTGCCCTGGGCCAGGAGGGGCCGGATCTGTCCTTCGTTGAGGGGTAACTTGCAGTCTCCACCGTGGAGACTGGAGCTATTCAGATCGGCGATGAACCCATCGGCATCCGCCAGACGGTATCCATGAGCCTCCGAGTGATGCAGCTTGGCCTGGCAGTAATGCTCGAAGGACGGGTGATCCTGTTTCCAGAGCAAGCCGTCCTGATAAGAGCGGATCTCATGAAGCGGACGTTGAGTCTGGTCGGGCGCGTGCCGGGTTCAGCCAGCGGCAGCGCGTAATACAACCTCACACCGCCTCCAGCGCCGCCGCCGATCCACGCCCCGTATCGACGGTTCCTGGGGTTTCGGGGGTTTCGGGAGTTTCGCGGGGCATGTTGGTTGATTTGTTGGCGCAGCACCATGGCGAGGGCGGGTAAAGGAAAGCGGGGATGGATGACAGGCGGCCCCGGGAGTGCGCCCATATTCCTACTCCGGCAGTCTCACAGGCGGTTCCGCCTCCTCCCGGCTCCACTCGACCTCGGCGATGCGGCTCAAGGCATCCCGCCAACAACCCCCATGAACTCCTACACCAATCCTTATGTCGTCAACATGGTCGCCGATTCGCCGGAGTCGGCTCGCGCTGAATTCAGCCGCCGGCGTCGGGTGTCACAGTGAAGCCGCGTGCATCGAACTTCGTCATCCACGCCTGCCCCGGATTGCGGACCTGATGGGTGCCGTCCGGGTTGGAAACGATGGCGTGTCGGCCGCGCTCGTACGCCCCCCGGATGCCGGACCAGTCGGAGTCGCTCAGGCCCTTGGGCGTCTTCGTGGCATCGACCGGCGTGCTGTTCCCCAGGCCCTGCCGGATGGGTCCTTCAACGCCAAACAAGGCGGTGGCGGCGACAAGGCTGGCGATGGCGGATGGCCAACGTCATCGAGATCCTCAAGACCCAGCGCCGTGAAACCGTTAGC
>JAPLUJ010000043.1:1073-3515 GCA_026397695.1 Verrucomicrobiota bacterium
AACCCTCCGGGACCGGCAATGTAGCCATCGCCGTGAAATCGAAAAGCGGCTGAAAGCCTTGTGGAATAAGGGGAAATTCAACATCCAAGCCAAGAACGTCCGCAATGGCGAAATCATCGATTCCGTAATCCAGAAGATTTCCGATTCGGGTTTCGGTCAGGTCGGCCGAATAGATGTGGATGCCGGGGTTGTTTCAGCCTATTACATCTTGCGCATCCCGGACATCCAAAACCTCACCAATGGCGGCGAGCAATCGCGCGGAATCCAGCGGTTTTTCCAAAAGGACCGCCGCTCCTAATTCGGTGCATGCTGCCTTTGCCTCCGGGCTTCCGAATGCAGTGAGCACAATGACCGGAATTGAAGAAAAGCTGTTGCGCATGGCACGGAGCAACGAGATTCCCGAAACAAGCGGCATCCGCAAATCGGTGATGACCAGATCGATGTGTTTCTGCTGGGCTAGAATTTCAACGGCATCTCCCCCCCAATCCACAGAAGTGACCACGGCACCCTCGCTAGTAAGGACCTTGTCGAGTGCGCGGAGCATTCCCTGATCGTCATCGACGATCAGGATGGATTTGTTGTGGATGTTAGTCATGGTTTGAATGTCAGGAGTTCTCGGCAAGTGGCAGGAAGAGAGTGAACGTGCAGCCTTTCCCGGGGGCGCTCTCACATTCCACGCGCCCGCCGTGGGCGATGATGATTTGTTGGACGAGCGCCAAGCCCAGGCCCGTGCCGGTCGGCTTTGAACTGAAGAAGGGAACACAGACCTGCTCGACTTGCTCGGCCGTCATGCCCGCGCCGGTGTCCGCCACGCGCATGCGCGCCTCGCCGCCCTCGCGCCAGGTGCTGACGATCAATTCGCCACCCTCGGGCATGGCCTCGATGCCATTTCGGATAAGGTTCAGCGCGGCTTGCCAGAGTTGTTCCGGGTCCGCGTTCACGTTTTTCAGAGACGGGTCGAAGTTGGTCCGGAGCGTGATGCCGGCCTGCTCAATGGTGCCGCGCATGAATGCCAGCTTGTTTTCCAACATTTCCTGCAAATCCACGGGGCTGAACCGTGGCTTTGGCAGCCGCGCGAACTGCAGGTAGTCCTCCAGCACGTGCTGGATGCGCTGAACCTCGCCGCGCATTTCCCGGACGAGGATTCCGCCCTCATCCTGCGGGTGGCTGCTGGTTTTGGCGAGCGATTCGATTTCCTTCTGGATCAGATCGAGGTTCAGGGCTAATGCGCCGAGCGGGCTCCGGACTTCATGCGCCACCTCGGCCGCCATCATGCCGACCGTCGCCATTCGTTCGGCTTGAATTTTGCCGGCCTCGAGGCGTTTGCGCTCGACGATTTCCGTGTTCAGCGCGGCGGTTCGCTGCGCCACCGTGTCTTCCAGATGCGCATGGGCGTCGTGAAACGCCGTCAGCAGATAGACCACGAGGAGGAAGAATACCAGCAGCATGAACGCGTTCCAATAAGGGATCGCACCTTGCGGGTAGGCATAGCCGTGCAGCAGGTCCTCCGTCAGCCAGACCGCCGCGGAGATGACAGCAAGGACCAGGCCCGAGCGGCGCCCGACAAGCCACCCGACCCAGCAAATCGGCAGCAGATAGAACGGACTCGTGACGAGATCCCGCCCGGTGATATAATCGAGCGCGGCAACGCACAGAATCAGAGGCAGCGCAATGGCAAGCGCTGCCTTTCTGGAGTGAGGGAGTAGTCGCAAGAGGGGCGAGGTGATTAATCCTAACATAACCTGGAAAGCAACGGCAGGAATCCCGGCGGCGGACCGGGGATCTCACGATGGAAGCGACACGCCACCGGAGGAATGTCTTCCCAAGCAATGCTGAAACACATCCCGGGTCCGATTGTAGATGGTCCTGATGGTGTCCGGCACGGCCTGTTGGGTAACCTTGGCGTTGGCACCGCCACTCGCACGCTGGCGGGCGGCCTGGTCTTCTTCTCGGCTGATGAAGCCGTCGTGGTTTGTGTCGATCCGGTCGAAGTTTTTCTGAAGGCCTTCGGGTAATTCCCCGGGTGAGAGTTTGCCGTCCTGGTTCCTGTCACGGTCATTGAAGGGATCCGCAAGGAGCGAGGGTGTGCCGAGCGAGAATGCGGCCAACAAGAGGAGCTTGCTTGGATTCATCGGAGCTTTCATTTTCCGGGGGACTTTATGGGTTTGGTGTTGGTGCGGACTTGTGAACCGGCAAGGGAAGATTTGCGGGAAGATGCTCAATGTGCGGAGCGGCCGCCCCGCATGAGGCCATGAGCTTGATCATGTCCTCAAAGGTCATGTTCAACTCGGTGACCGATCGGCGGTCAACGACGACGACGACCCCGAGATGCAGGTGATTGGAGGGAATGAAGACGTTGACGAGTTCGTTACCTTTCGAGTCGCGCAGGTGTTCCTTGACCAGGAACCCGTATGTGTAAATCCCCGGGGCCGGATACTCCAG
>JAPLUJ010000258.1 GCA_026397695.1 Verrucomicrobiota bacterium
CTGATGATGCGGAATGCGCGGCGATGTCGCCAGGTCCGCCGCAGGTCTCGGTGGCCGCACTCATCGATTTGCGGGCTGTCCTGTCGCCAGGCTCGACAAAGCCATCGCTCGCGGAATCATCGGATCGCAACAACAACAAGCAATCCGATGAAACGATCACCAAAGCCGCCAAGCGGACAGTTCACTCTGGCACTCTATCAGGAACCCGGTCCGCATCTCGATGCAACAAGGAAGCAAGAACTGCTGATGGTTCTAGCGGATCTCCTGCTCGAAGCCCTCGGGATGGAGTTATCAGAAAGCCAAGTCGAAAGGGAGGAAAACGATGAATCCGAAGATCACACCTGAGCATCTTGGCCGCGACGCCGTCGTTTACGTGCGACAATCGACCCCCGGACAAGTTCTGGAGCATACGGAGAGCAAGCGCCGCCAGTATGCGTTGGCGGATTCGGCAGGGCAGCTTGGCTTCCTGTCGGTGTCCGTCATTGACGATGATCTGGGGCGTTCCGGGTCGGGCTTGGTAGAGCGTCCACGTGATTGGCATCACCTCATTGATCTTTGTGCCCTCGTCAACACTTTGGTCATCGACCACGATGGCGTCTATGATCCCCGGATGATCAACGACCGTCTGCTGCTAGGACTCAAGGGAACGATGTCCGAGTACGAGCTGAATCTAATGCGTCAGCGGGGGCTTGCGGCCAGAGACGCCAAGGCCCGGCGTGGAGAACTGCGCTTCGCATTGCCGCCGGGGTTTTGTTGGGATGAGTTGGGCCGGATCGAGATAGATCCCGACGAGCGCGTCTCCGATGCCATCCGGTTGCTTTTCCGCAAGTTCCACGAGCTTGGCAGTGCGCGCCAGGTATTCCTGTGGGCGGGCCAGGCGGCGGTGAAACTGCCTGTCCAGCGGCAGAGTGCTACGGGTTTTCGGATCGAGTGGCGGGAGCCCGCATACCACACCGTGATACAAGTCCTGAAACATCCGATGTACGCCGGGGCATATGTGTTCGGCCGGACGACCCAGCGCACTCAGGTCATCGATGGGCGGGCCCGCAAGAGCGTGGGGCACCAGAAGTCCTTGGAGGCTTGGAATGTGTTGATCCTCGATCATCATCCGGGTTACATCCCTTGGGAGCAGTTCGAGGCCAATCAGAAAATGCTCAACGAGAACGCCCACATGCAGCAGAGGACGGCCCGCAAATCAGCCCGGGGCGGCCGTGCATTGTTGACCGGCTTGGTGCGGTGCGGGCGATGCGGGCGGATGATGCGCGTGTTTTACGGCATGAGATCCGGCCATGCTCACCGGTATCAGTGTCGCGGGGACGTCCAAGGTGAGTACAAGGGGATGTGTGTGGGAGTGGGCGGTGTTAGGGTCGACCGTGCCGTGGCTTCCCAGATCCTGGAGGCGGTTGCCGGTCACGCTGTGGAAGCCGCGCTCATGGCTCTCGAACAAGTAGCCCGAGCGGACGACGACGTCCGGAAATCGTTGGAACGGGAACTGGAGCAAGCTCGCTACGAAGCGTCGTTAGCCGCTCGCCGCCACGAGGCGGTGGACCCTGACAAGCGGCTTGTGGCGCGGGAGTTGGAAGCTCGGTGGAATGCGGCCCTTGGCCGCGTCGCCGAAATTGAGACGGGCATTGCGCAACTCGTTACTGCCGCGACGACCCGTCCGGAGATTGATCGCGGGGCTCTTATGGCATTGGCAAATGACTTGCCGGCGGTCTGGAACGCTCCAAGCACCACGATGCGCACCAAGCAACGGCTCACGCGCATCCTTGTCCAGGAAATCGTCATCGATGAGAAGGAGGACGCCAAGGAGGTGGTGGTGACCATTCACTGGACCGGCGGACGCCACACCGAAATCCGTATCACTCGTGTCCGCTCCGGGCGGTATCCAGAAAATCGGCATCCGAGTCCGGTAGAAGTCATCCGTAATCTGGGAGGCCAATGGCCGGATCGCGAATTGGCTGTGACGATGAACCGGATGCGATGCCGGTCAGCCGAAGGAACGACCTGGACGGCCGTCCGCGTGCGTCAGTTGCGCGAGCGAATGGGTATCGCGCCGTTCGATCCAACCCGGCCTCGTGAGGCTACAATAAGCGTCGATGAAACGGCTCGCCGACTAAAGATCTGTGTCGGCTCGGTACTGCGCCTGATCCGGGAACGAATCCTGCCAGCGAAACAACTCATGCCCTCGGCACCCTGGCAGGTTGCCGTCGCAGCACTGGCCACCGAGGCTGTCAAGATAGGCGTGCGAGCGGTAATCGAGCGCCGTCCGCGGAATTTTGAGGTTTTGCAGGACGAAAAAACACTCAAGCTGCCCGGGTTCCAATAGAAGTGATGCATTATGAAACACGATTCTGCCGCTTGTTGATGAAAACAAACAACGCGTCGCATGCCAGCGGTTGGGCCAGGTGTTCGACGTGTGAATTTCCATCCATTGGTCGGAGAATCGGGTTGTTTTTGGCCGAACTGACACTGCGCGAGCCTGCCCGAAACACGGCGTTAATCCAGCACAAAT
>JAPLUJ010000303.1:0-1974 GCA_026397695.1 Verrucomicrobiota bacterium
CGGCTTCCAAGCGATGATGAGTGACCACGGCACACTCGGTGGCGAAACCAGCGGCGTGCTCGGCTTCCTTCTCCAAATATGATAGAGGAATCAACAGCGGAAAATACGCATTCTGGTGGCCGGTGGCTTTGAATTTCCGGTCGAGTTGCTGTTGGATCAGCTCCCAAATCCCGTAGCCCCACGGCTTGATCACCATGCAGCCGCGGGTCTCCGAATTTTCGGCCAAATCGGCGGCTTTGATCACTTGCTGATACCACTCGGGAAAATCCTGGGCACGGGTCGGGGTGATGGCGGTCTTTTCAATGCTCATGGTGGCTGCGGCAATAGGAAACACGGGGCGGACCAAAGAGCATTAAAAAAAACGCGGAAATTTTTCGCTGGGGGTTTGACAGCCGCGGGGGAACTTGTCTTACTTCCCGCGTTAGGCATTCCAATCCCGCACGCACATGACCGAAAACGATAACCAACCACCCGTCCCGTCCAAACAAACGTCGAGCGTGCCCCTCAAGAAGGAAACCGTTCGCGTCACCTTGAAGGCGGCTGACGCGCCACCCGCTGTTCCTTCCGCCACCGTGCCGATGGCCCCGCCGGTGCGTCCGCCGGTGCCGGGTGCACCCCCTACACCGACAGCGCCCGCGCCGACGATTGCGCTGCGACCGGCCGGCAAAGCCGGCGTGTCACCCGCGCCGACGATACGTCTGGCGACTTCCACCGCGCCAACTAGTGCTCTGCGGCCGCCCGCAGGCAGCACTCCTACTCTTCCCAAGGCCACCGTCCAACTGCAGGCTCCCACCCAGGCGCTGGGCGCGGCGTTTCCGCCCACTTCGCAAGTCGCGATGTTCAAGGTGGAAGAGGAAGTCGAAGAAGAACCCTACTCGCTCCTCGTCAATATTCTCTCTGGCGTGGGCTTTGCCGCCGCCATCGCGGTCTTGGTTTTACAACTGATGATCTCCCAAATCTGGATCAACGTCGAAGACAATCCCAAGGTTGGCGATTGGGCGCAACTCATCGAATAACCAACCCTCAACCCATTCCACATCATGGCTTGGCCCATCATCAACATCCTGCTTGCCATCGGCGTCCTTTATCTGGCTTTCGTGGCTGGCGGACTGCCTATCGGTTGACCGGGAAGCTCCGGATTCCGCTCGCCCAGAACCGCCGCACGATCAGCGCACGGCGGTTCTTGACTTTTCAGCCATTTCGTCGCAAGGTCCGCGCATGGCTTTGACACTTACCGACACGAATTTCCAATCCGAAGTAATCGATTCCAAGGTGCCCGTCCTCGTGGACTTCTGGGCCGAATGGTGCGGTCCCTGCAAAATGATCGGCCCGGTCCTCGAGCAGGTCGCCACCGATCTCAATGGTCAGGCGAAGGTTGGCAAGGTGAACGTGGATGACGCCCGCGATCTCGCCGTGAAATACAACGTGCGTTCGATCCCGCTGCTCCTGTTCTTCAAGAACGGCGAAGTGAAAGACCAGATCGTCGGCGCCAGCGTCACCAAGGACCAACTCAAGGCGAAGTTGCTGGCGCTTGTTTGAGGCGCGGGGTGCGCATTTGTGGGGGAATGTTAGTTTTGTTAGTCCCATAGGTCCCATAGATCCCATGGGAGTTATGGGAGTTATGGGAAAGTTCAGCCAGGTAGCCGCTTGCGGCGTAACACGGCCGCCGCTCCCGCCAGCATCACCAACAGGCTAACCGAAGGTTCCGGCACGTTGGGAATATGCGGCGTGGCATCGCCATCCACCGGGGTGAGTCCGTACTGGTCGTATTGCGCCTGCGTTTCCAAAACCACCGCGCCTGAAAACGGCGTCACCAATTGATAGCGGGCGGCCAGTTCCGAGCGTGCCCCGTCGGTCATGTTAGAAGCTGGGTCTTCCGCCGCGCCCGCCGCCCAGGAACGCGCCAATTGATCCGTCACTTGCTTGCCTGCCAGATTGGGCGCGCTGGCCGCGCGTTGCCATTTCCAGGCGTTT
>JAPLUJ010000303.1:2015-4099 GCA_026397695.1 Verrucomicrobiota bacterium
TGCCGCCGCTCCCTGCGCAGGTCCTGCAAGAATCGCGCGCAGTCCTTTTCCGGTTGCGGCAGGCTCGGCCCGCGACGCAGGCAGCCCGTCCGATAGATCGCTTCCGCCAGGCGGTTCGGTCCGGCCACCGCTTCCACCTCGTGGATGACCGGGTGTACCGTGCCGCGCTCTAGCAGTTGCAATAGCGCTTCGGATTGCGCAAGCCTGACGGCTTGCGGGCCATGGATCCAGACGATCGGGCCGCCGGTTTCCTTGGCCAGGCGGATTGCTTCGCGCAGGGCCGGCTCGTTGTTTCTGCCGCCGGAAAAATGATAATCCGCCAGTTCCGCCAAGGTTACGCGGCGGGCATGGTCATCCGCAAGAACAAGGCATAACTCATTCTCCGGCACGCCACCGATGGCCTTGGTGATCCAGCCCTTCGCTGCGGCAATGGCAACGGAACCATCGATCACGATCACCGCTTGAGACGGTGGTCGGCTCGCGGATCAGGAAGCGTTCGGAGGGTTTGGCAAATCGGTCCTCGCACCAGACCACTGCCGGTTCATCTGGCAACGGTCCGGCGCAGATGGCGATGCCGGGATTCATGACTGTTGCGCCATCGAGCGTGACCGGCAGCGAGTGACCGTCGCCATCTTTGTTAGCTGATAGTTTCTTGCCCGTGCCGGCCAACTCGAACGCGCACCCGCCTTGCAACCACAGCGCGTGTTCCAGCCCGTCTGACATCCCGAAATTCCGCTCGACGATATGGGGCAACTCCCAGCGGGTGCCATCCAACGGCGCCGTCACTCCGAAACGGATTTTCATCTCGCCATGGGCCGGTACCGGAAAACACTGCACCATCACCGTGTCCGGCCCGACCATGTTGACCAACACCGGATCGCGTCGCTGCACCACCGCCACCGCTTTGTAGGCGGCTTTAACCTTTGAAACCGTGCTGAAAGCAGCCTCCCGGGGTTCGCCATTCACCCACAAGGTCAGCCTGGAAACCCGGCCATCCCTTGGCAATTTCACCTGACACCTGGCTTCCTTCACCGCGTTCGAACCGTTCCGAAACACCATCGTCCACTCGCCATAACCGATTCGCGCCACGCCGTCCACGTGCCCGTCGAAGCGGGATTCCGCCAAGTCCAGGTTCTTCAGCCGCACCGCCACCGCATCTCCGCCCACGTAACCGTCGAACTCCATTTCCTCTAGCGGATCCGCCAGACGGCCCATCACGGGGTTGCCTCTGGCAGTCTTGGGCGGCTTCACCGAGTTGAAAGGTTTTCCCGTCACCCGGAAAAACACGTCCCGCGCTTTTTCCGAATCAAGCGCCTGGAAACTACTCCCACCCAGCAGCATTGCGGGAATTCTCCAACTGGAGAGGATCCATCCGGAAATGTCGGTGCCCATCGCACTACCGCGGTTGCCTTCGTAGCAGGCTTTCAGCAGCGAACGCTCGGAATGGAATGCCCGCAGCCTGGAAAGCGCCGCCGCCGAGCCTTCCCCATCCGCCAGCGCTGATGTTAGATTGGCGCGGGTCCACAGCGCGGGTCCTTCCAACGCGGCGAGCACTAGCACGGCCGCCACCGCTCCCGTCCACCAGCCGATCTTGAATCCGCGTGGTTCCGTTGGCGCGTGCCATGCCACCCGCCCTATCCACCAAGTCACAATCGCGGTTAGAACCGGTGTCAACGACAGCAATCCAATCCCCAAAAACACCAACGCAATGAGCGACAAATGAATCAGCGGAAGGAACAGCAACCCGTAAAAAATGGCCGTCACCAGCGCGAATCCAGCACCTGCTCCCCGCCATTTCTCTCCCGCCCCGCTGCCCCCGCGCAGCAGCCATGCGTTGAGCGCCGGCACCGACGCGATCCACCCCGCATGCCACAACCCCTTCATCATCGACGAACACGCCCCGCTCCTCGAACACCAGCAACGCCACTTCGACGTTCTCAAGGTCCACAGCCAGCAGGGCGGGCTCTGCCTCATCCTCGGCGAACCCGGCACCGGCAAAACCGTCCTCAAAAACGCCATCATCCGCCACGACCCCAAACTGTTGGAAGACTTCCCCAAAAACCACAACCTCATCCTCATCGGCC
>JAPLUJ010000286.1 GCA_026397695.1 Verrucomicrobiota bacterium
TCAGACGCCATGGGGCTCCGCCCCATAAGCGCTAACTTAGTGCAGAAAGGGGCGGAATTTTGGCCTTCAGTGTTGCGGGTCGAATTGATATCGTATGAGATTTGCAAATTGACATCGTCGCTATTTTGCTAGATTGCCACGCTCTGATCGGGTTTCAGGTCCGCTATCATCGTAGTTTCGGCGCTTGATGATGACGCCGCCGGAAGTTGTCAGACGCCATGGGGCGCTGCCCCGGACCCCGGGATTTTTCTGAGGCATGGCAGAGGACTGAAAATGCCGGAGTGTTGACGTTGCCATGTTGCGCCGGGGGCATCCTGCCTGCCGCCCGGCGCTTTGGCGATTCCGAAAGGACGGAACTTATAAAAATCGCTCGTCATGGGCCAGGTCGCTTGTTTGAATACCCTCATGACGGCAAAACAGTTTTACGAGTGGCAGACTTCAGGTGGCACGAATGATGTCATGCGTCTCATTGATTGCCTCGAGCGGGCGGATATCCCGTGGTGCGCCATCGGTGGGGTGGCTGTCAATTACTGGGCGGATGAACCGATGGTAACTCAGGATGTGGATTTTGTGGTTGCCAGCGAATCCATCGAAAAATCCATCACCCTGCTACAAGCCGGGGGATTCACCGCCACGCGATTCGAATGGTCGGTGAATTTCAAAGGACGTTCCAAGGTGAGCCTCCAGCTCAGCACCGAGGATTTCTATCGGGAATTTGTTTCTCGTGCGGTTCCCGCTGACGTTCATGGGATATTGCTGAGGGTCGCTTCGTTACGCGATACGTTTGCAGGCAAAATCAAGGCTTGGAATGCCGAGGGCCGCAGGCAGAGCAAACGCATCAAGGATTTGGGCGATATCTCGCGATTGGTGGAATCCCATCCCGAACTTTGGAATGAACTTCCTTTGTTACTGCAAACGCAGATCGAGCGACCTGCATGAAATTGTCAGTTTGAAGCAGGCGTTGATGGATTATGCGCTTGCACGTTAGCTGGCGGGTCAAGACTCTGGCGGCGTGATTTCCCCGCTGGATGTTGTTGCGTCGGTGCTGCCGGTCTATCTGTTGATCGTGGCGGGAGTGGTGCTGCGCTGGACGGGCATTGTGCGCAAGGAACACGATGACGGGGTGATGCGCGTGGTTTACACCGTCATGTTGCCGTGTTTCATGCTCGATAAAATCCTCGGCAGCGCGGTGCTCAAAAGCGGCGTGGTGGTGGTCAGTTCGCTGGTTATCGGGTTCGGGCTGATCATGGTTGGCATTGCCATCGGGGTGGTGGTGGGTCGCCTCATCGGCCTCGAGCGCGGGACCGGCATGCGCACATTCGCACTGGCCTCGGGCAGTCAGAATTTCGGCTTCACGGCTGCTCCGGTGGTGGAAATCCTGTGGAGCACCGGGGCGCTGGCGCTGCTTTTCGTCCACAACATCGGCGTCGAGTTGGCGATGTGGTCGGTCGGCGTCATGATCATGAGCGGGGAACGCGGCATGCCATGGCGCAAGCTCATCAACGGGCCGGTCATCGCGGTGATCGGCGGTCTGCTGTTAGTCGCGCTCGGGTGGGACGCGTACTGTGTCGGCCCCGCACGCAAGGCGATGTCGATGATCGGCATCGGGGCGTTTCCGCTGGCGATTGTGATCACCGGTTGCACCATCATGGATCTCGTCGTGGCGGAGAAACCGACATGGAAAATCATCTGCGGGGCGTCTCTGGTGCGCCTGGTGCTGGCACCCATCGCATTTCTAACAGCGGCCAGATTCCTGCCTATCGCCACGGAATTGCGCCAGGTCCTCGTCGTCCAAGCCGCGATGCCCGCAGCCATGACACCCATCATGCTGGCCCGTTTGTATGGTGGTCGCCCGGCCATTGCGGTGCAGATCGTGGTTTGCACCACCGCCCTGAGTTTGATCTCGTTGCCATGGATCATCACGCTGGGCTGCCAGTGGATCGGACTGCATCCGGTGTTGCGGTGATCCGCCGAATCACTTATCTAACACAATCATGCAAGCCATCGGTGCACGCCAGTTTCTTCCGGTATCAGATGCCGGATGCTTTGTGGAGTTTGAGACGGCCACGCCGGTTGCGGGGGCCATGGACGTGGTGGTGCGCGTCCATGCCGTCGCGGTGAATCCGGTGGATACCAAGATCCGTGCCGCGCTCGGGGCGGGGCCGCACGACCCGCCGCGCATCCTCGGCTGGGACGCCGCAGGTATCGTCGAGGAGGTCGGCGCGAAGGTCTCCGGCTTTTTTGCAGGCGACGAGGTGTATTATGCCGGTGACCTGACGCGTCCCGGCTGCAACGCGGAATATCAAACGGTCGATGCGCGGTTGGTCGCTCTCAAGCCGCGCACGTGGTCATTTTGTGCCGCCGCCGCCGTTCCCTTGGTGGCGCTTACCGCATGGGAGCTGCTCTTCGAGCGCATGGGTGTGGATCCTAACGGAAATGACCGGGCAAAAACCCTGCTCATCATCAACGGCGCGGGCGGTGTCGGATCGGCGCTGATTCCTTTGGCCCGCATGGCAGGTCTCCAAGTCGTGGCCACCGCTTCGCGCCCCGCAACTCGCGCCTGGTGCCAGTCGTTAGGCGCGCATCACGTGATCAACCACCGCGAACCGCTGCGCCCGCAAGCCGAGGCACTTGGCATCACCGCGTTCCCGTACATCGCCAATCTTTTCAACACCGAAGCATATTGGGAAACCACGGCGGACCTCATCGCCCCGCTCGGCACCCTGGGGCTCATCGTCGAACCGCGCGAAAAACTCCACCTCGGAGACCCGCTCAAGGCGAAGTGCGTGCGCATCGCCTGGGAGTTCATGGCCGCCCGCGCAAAATTCCAAGCCCCCGACATGCACCGCCAGGGCGAAATCCTCGCCGCCATTGCCGCCCGCTGCGACGACGACGACTTCCCGAAAATCCACACCCGCACCTTCGATTCTCTAACAACAAGCCACCTGCGCGAAGCCCACGCCGCCATGGAAACCGGCACCGCCTACGGCAAATGGGTGCTAGCACAATCTCAAATCTGAGATTTCAAATTTCAAATTGTCCACCACCTCATGCCCGCGCACACCGAATCCTTTTCTATCAGAACACACGGTAAAGGCACCACCGAGATCACCCGGGAGACGGCCGCCATTGTCGCGCGTTCGGGGATCCGCAGCGGTGTGGCCACCGTGTTTGTGCGCCATACCAGTGCCAGCCTGGTGATCATGGAAAACGCCGACCCCAGCGCCCGCCGCGATTTGGAACGTTTCTTCGATCAACTCGTGCCGGAGGACACCCGCTGGTTTATCCACACCGAGGAAGGTCCGGACGATATGCCCAGCCACATCCGCATGGCGCTTACCCGCACCAGCGAAGTCATTCCCATCAGCGACGGCCGCATGACCCTCGGCACCTGGCAGGGCATCTTCCTCTTCGAGCACCGCCGCGCGCCCCACCACCGCGAAATCGCCGTCAGCGTGGTGGGGGAATAAACCGAACGCAGCATCTAACACCCGCACGGAGCGCGAGTCTCCAGACTCGCCGAGAATGAGCCGCAATAGCCAGCAGCCCGTGTCGTGATGGCGGGTTTCATGTTTGTTATTTGTTATTTGAGCAAGCGCGCTGGAGATAAAGCAGGAATGACCGGGGACCTCAAACAACCTGTGGGTTGGAAAGGAACGCCAAAATTCCGCTCGCGCTGGGGCCGGTAATGCGACATTTTCCGGCATGAGCATGCATACCCTAACGTCGGCGGACAAGAAGGTTTGTATTGTACAGGGTTGGGTAAACAGCGAGCTCCGGGCAGGATGCCCGGGCCTCGGTGGCGCACGCATCCTGCCCGCCGCCAAAATGGACGATCTGATGAAATACCCGCCAAGTAATCCAAGATCATGCGTTGGGTCGTCATTGCCTGTTATTGAACAATTTCCCAGATGAACGACCACTCCGCCATTCTCATCGATCTCGCGCTGGCCGAAGACCTCGGCGCGGGTGATGTCACCTCGCGCTATTTCATCCCGGCAGACCGCCACGCCCGGGCCTTCGTCACGGCACGCAAGGCGGGCGTGGTTTCCGGCGTCGATCTGGCAGCCCGCGTGTTCTCCACCATCGATCCCAAACTGATAGTGGACATCCTCATCCCGGACGGCAGCCGCGTGAGCGATGGCGCCCTGCTCATCCGTGTCGAGGGCAAGGCCCGTTCGATCCTCGCCGCCGAGCGCACCGCCCTCAATTTCCTCCAGCACCTCAGCGGCGTGGCCACCCTCACCGCCAGCTTCGTCGAACTCGTCACAGGCACCCGCGCCCGCATCCTGGACACCCGCAAAACCACCCCGGGATATAGATTGTTAGAAAAACAGGCGGTCATTCACGGCGGCGGCGTCAACCACCGGCTGGGCCTCTACGACCGCGCCATGGTGAAGGACAATCACCTCGTCGCCGAGGGTGGACCGGCGGCGATCCAAGCTGCGATCCACCGCTTGCAGGCCGAGCAACCGGGTATCGAAGTGGAACTTGAGGCCGACCAGCCCGCGCAAGTGCACACGTTCCTCGCGCTGGACGGAGTGGATTATATATTGTTAGATAACATGAGCTTGGATGAATTGCGCGAAGCCGTCCTCGCCCGCGGGTCGCACATGACGCCGTGGTTGGAAGCCAGCGGTGGCGTCACCCGCGAGACCGTGCGCCGCATCGCCGAAACCGGCGTGGATTTCATCTCGGTGGGCGCGCTCACCCATTCGGCCCCGGCTCTTGACATAGGGTTGGATTTCATGCCGCTGTGAGGGTGTCTAACGCCTCCCGCCTAACGAAACCACCATGACCGACGACTTCCACAGGACCGCAGCCTTTTTTCCAGCGCCCTTTCGGCTGATGATCCGGCAGTCGGCGGGCTCGACCAATGACGAGGCGCGATTGTTGGCGCAGGCGGGTGAGCCCGACGGGCTGGTGCTGTTAGCCCTGCACCAAACGACCGGTCGCGGGCGCCGCGGCACGCCGTGGTTCTATCAACCCGGGGGATCCCTCGCCTTCTCCATCCTCGTCCGGCCGCAGGAACCCAAGGCGCTGTGGCCGCGCCTCTCGCTCGCCGCCGGTCTCGCCGTGGCCGAAGCCATCGAATCACGCGGTCTAACCGCCGGCATCAAATGGCCTAACGACGTCTGGCTTCAACACCGCAAAGTGGCCGGCATCCTCGTCGAAGCCGCGGAGGATTTCGTCGTCATCGGCATCGGTCTCAACGTCAATACCACCGCCTTCCCCGAGGAAATCGCGGGCATTGCAACCTCGCTGCGGATTGCAACCGGGCACGACCTGCCGCGTGCCGAAGTGTTAGGCGCTATCATCCGCCGCTTTGCGTTGCGCCGGGTGCAGATCGGCGCGGATTTCGAGGTTGTGATCGACGCGGTTCGCCAGCGCTGCGTGCTGACCGGTCGGCGGGTTTCCCTCACCACCGGCAGCGCCTCGCGGCAGGGGCTCATCGAGGGGATCGGCCCCGGCGGTGAACTGTGGTTACGGACATCCGATGGTTTGGAAAGCTTGCTTCAAGCCGACGAAATCCGCATCCTCCAGCATTGCTGACAACTCGCCAAACACCCTGCCTCGTCATGAAGGTGGCGGTTTTGCGGAACCAGCGATGAGGCTGAGTCAGGCGTGCTGGACCAGGCTCCAATTGTTAGGATGTTTCTCATGACAGCCGTTTTGGGTGGGCTCGCGTTCGCGGATTGACGGGACGCGTTGGATTATGTTCATTTGCGCACACGATGTCCGTTCTCCCTGCCGAGTCGAAACCCCTGGTGATGACGCCCCATGCGGCGCTCCAGCAGTATTTCGGGTTTTCCGGGTTTTTGGATGGCCAGGAGGAAGTGATCTCGGAGATCGTGGCGGGTCGCGATGGCTTGGTGGTGATGCCCACCGGCGGCGGCAAATCGCTGTGTTTCCAAATCCCCGCTCTGTGTTTCGGCGGAGTAACACTGGTGGTCTCGCCGTTGATCGCACTCATGAAAGACCAGGTGGACGCGCTCGTCGCCCGCGGCATCGAGGCCACCCTGATCAACTCCACACTCTCCTGGCCCGAACAAAAAGAACGCCTCGACGGCATGCGCCTGGGGAAATGGAAACTCGTCTATGTCGCCCCAGAACGGTTCCGCGCGGCAAGTTTCCTCAACGCCCTGAACGGCATCGAAATCTCGCTCTTCGCAGTGGACGAGGCGCACTGCCTGAGCCAGTGGGGCCATGATTTCCGGCCCGATTACCTGCGCCTCGGGCGCTCATTGGAAAAACTCGGACGCCCGCAATGCGTCGCCCTAACAGCCACCGCCACGCCCATCGTGCGCGACGACATCACCAGCGTGTTAGGACTGCGCGATGCCTTCGAGCAAGTCAGCGGGTTTGCGCGGCCGAACCTCGCGCTCGCCATATCCGCCGTGGACAAGGCCGCGCAAAAAGACGAGCGGATGAAAGCGGTGATCGTCGCGCACAAGACCGGCATCATTTATTGCGCCACCCGCAAGAAGGTGGAATCCGTTGCGGAAACCATCGCGAGTTGGGGCCTCAAATGCGTGGCCTACCACGGCGGCATGACCGACCAGGAACGCGAACGCGCCCAGGAAGTCTTCATCCAACGCAAGGTGGACGTCGCCGTGGCCACCAACGCGTTCGGCATGGGCATCGACCGCGCGGACGTGCGCTTCGTCATCCACTACGAAGTCCCCGGCAGCGTGGAGGCCTACTATCAGGAAGCCGGCCGCGCCGGGCGCGATGGCGAGTCAGCTGTCTGCGAATTGCTCTTCAACTACGCCGACACCCGCACCCAGGAGTTTTTCATCGAGGGCGCCAATCCCACGGCAGCCACCATCCGCTCGATCTATCACTATCTGCTAGGTGAGGCGGACCGCGACTACGAGATCCATCGTACTCTCGATGAAATCGCCGCCGGTGCGGACGTGAAAAACGCGATCGGCGTGGGCAGCGCGCTCGCCTTGCTGGCGCGAACCGGCTACTTGGAACGCTTCGACGTTCCCAAGCGGCGGATGCGCGGCACACGGTTGCTCAAGCCGGAGGTGACCGCCCGCCAACTCAAACTGGATGAGGCGGCGATTGAGGAAAAGGACCGCCGCGACCGGGAGAAACTCAAGGCGATGGTCGCGATGTGTTATGCGCGCGTCTGCCGCCAACAGTGGATCCTCAATTATTTCGGCGAACACAACGCCGGCGTCTGCGGCTGTTGTGATGTCTGCCGCGAGGACGGCGCCGGCGAAGCGCGCCCGCCCACCGAAGAGGAGAAACTCATCGTCCGCAAGGCGCTCAGTGGCGTCGCACGGATGTCGCGCCGCACCAAGGGCGGCTGGGAAGCCCGCTTCGGACGCGGACGCATCGTCCAGATGCTTGCCGGCAGCAAGTCGCAGGAAATCGTTTCCGGCAGGCTCGGACAAAGGCGCGGGCTACCTCAATGGCCTGCTGCGTTCACTGTCAGACGCCGGCATCGTCTGCACCGTCACCGGTGAATTTCCGCTGATGACGCTTACCCCGTTAGGCGATCAAGTCATGCGTGGCGTGGTTTCCTATCAGCTCGTGTGGCCGGATCCCGGGGCCGGGCGCAAGGAGGTCGCCCTCCAGGACCACGGTCATGACGGTCAGCTCTACTCGATGCTGCGCGATCTGCGAGCGAAGATGGCCAGGCGCGAGGGCGTGCCGCCCTATGTGATCTTCAGCAACAAGACCCTCGAAGCCCTCGCCCGCTACCAACCGGTCACCACCGAGGAAGGGCTGCACATTCCGGGCATCGGTGCCGCCAAAATCCAGCGCTACGCCGAGCCGTTCCTTGATGCCATCCGCATCTGGAAAAAGACGCGGCGCGCATGAGTTTTTCCCCGATGCGCTGATTGGTTTTGCCCGGTTCCACGTCATGAAACTTGGCGGTGTGGCGTGCGAGAACGTCCGCAAACAGGTGGCGGTTTCGTTTGCCACGTTGCCCGTTTTCAAAGAAGGTGGTGGTTCATGAAAATGCACCGCATCCTCGCCGAAGCTGCCGCCGACATTGCCAAATCCGTGTTCAAAGAGCACCGCGTGCTCGATCACGCGCTGGCCGCCGCCTTCGAGGAAAACCCGAAATGGGGCAAGCGCGACCGCAGCTTCATCGCCGAAACGGTGTTCGAGGTCGTGCGCTGGCGGCGGGCACTCGGATTTCTAGCAGACAGCGAGGAGGCCAACGCGATGTGCGCCGCCCAGTGGGTGCGCATGGGCTACGAAATCCCCGCATGGTGGACGTTCAAGGGATTACAGGCCGCGGAAATGCGCGCCCGCGAGGCCGACCTCGCCGCGCAACCGCGGGCCGTCCGTGAGTCGATCCCGGATTGGTTGGATCAGTTAGGTGTTAGCGAATTAGGCGGCGCATGGGATGCCCAAATCTCCGCGCTCAATCAGCGGGCCGCGGTTTTCCTGCGCGTCAACACACTCAAGACCACCCGCACCGAGGCGATCGAGTGGCTGGCATCCTGCAACGTCGAAGCCACCGCAGTCCCCGGGTTGCCGGACGCCCTGGTCCTGGCCCCCGGCAAGGCACTGCCGAAACCGCTGCGCACCGACGGCCGGGTGGAAATCCAGGATGCCGGTTCGCAACTCATTTCCCCGCTCGTCGACCCCCAACCCGGCGAACGCGTCATCGACGCCTGCTCGGGCGCCGGCGGCAAGGCCCTCCATCCCGCCGCCCTGATGGAAAACCAAGGCACCGTCTATGCCATGGACGTCGATCCCAACGCCACCACCCCGGCGGATTTTTCCAACATCGCCGACCGCCTGCTCATCGATGCTCCATGCTCCGGCCTCGGTACCCTGAAACGCCAGCCCGACCTCAAATGGCGACTCAAACCAGCCCAACTCGTCCGCGTGCGCGCCATCCAGAAAGAATTGTTAGCCACCTACCACGCGATGCTCAAACCCGGCGGCCGCCTCGTCTATGCCACCTGCTCGATCCTGCCTTCGGAAAACCGCGCGGCAATCGCTTCATTGTTAGAAAAAGGCGGCTTCACCCTGGTGGAAGAACGTGCGGTCTCACCCGCCGCCACCGGCGTCGATGGCTTCTACGCGGCTACGTTGCGCAAGCATGATTGTTAGAGCCGCGACAAATCCAGTGACGACCGTCACGGGAATTGTCGCGTTCCGCCCGAGAATGCCGCCCGCTCCGCACACGGTCTGGAGCCAGAGGCACCAGTTAGGCTGCGACTTTTGAAGCGTCACTTGAATGCACAAAATGGCATCAGTGGTCAGGGCGGGCAATGGGCCTTCCAGTAGAGGTAGGTGTGATGTCGAACCGGAGCCGCTTCGTAGGCGACCCACTGCACATTGCCATTTTGGATTCCCACATCATAATAGAAATCCAAGCCCGTGAATAACGCGCCCGGCGTGGCGTAATACTCACTGACTCGATAAGAACCTTTGGAGATTTCCAGATCCGGCTTGGTGAATTGGTTCAGGAAGCCACGGTAGGAAACACCGGCGTTGAGCAATGCCTCATTCACCGTCTGCGCGCGTCGCCGGTTCTTACCGGTCATGGCGTGTTCGGAGGCCCCGACCACCCCCGCGGAGAGGAGAATCGGCGATATGGGTGCCAGGATCACCGCCGCCGCCGCAGCCTCGGCGACATCTCCCGCATCAAGGTGCCCGGCGGCCGCGAGCGGTTGCCGCCGCTGCCGTTGCCCGGTCACCCATGAATGGAGCGGACCCACTCCCGCTTCGAAAGGCATTCGGCCTGGTTGCAGGCACTGCGTCACCCGCCGGTCCCACTCGGCCATGGCTGTCGGGGCTACCACCGCAACCAAGCGGGAATCCTCGAATACCACCGGGGATGATGCCTTGTCGAAGGTGACCAGATCGACCTTCCGGCCGTTGATTCGATAGGAAAACGTCGCCGTTGGCTGCCCCGCCACTTTGGCGACGTCCCGCCAGTGGGTGCCCGCTGGCAGCGTGACCGGCTGCGGTGAGGCGCAGTGGTTCAACAATCCGACGCCGACCAGCAGCCCCAAGTTCATGAGCCAGCCCCGATACGGTTGCGCCGACGGTCCATTTCCATGCTGCAACGGTTTCATGGGAACACTGTGACAAACTATTGGCAGGCGGCAAGGGCGATCGCATGCCCATCCGGGGAATGCGTGCAAAAATACTTGGCAACCGCCGAATAATTCTTGCCATTCGCGCGGCACTTCACAATGAACCCTCACCACCATGAGTTCAAAAATCTTTATTGGCACGGACAGCGGCGCAACCACTTCCAAAAGTGCGGCGGTTGGGGAAAACGGCGAGGCCATCTCCACCAAGTTGCTCCAGCGACCGACAAATGCGCAGCATGGACGCGACGCCGTCATCAGTGGTTGGATGGATGGCATCACGGAATTTCTTGCGCTCAATGATTTGCAATGGTCGCAAGTCCACGGCGTGGGCCTGGCGATTCCCGGCCCCTACGAACGCTACGGCGTGTTCGGTAAATCCCCGAATCTTCCCGCAAGCTTTTGCGGCTGGGATGTGCATCGGGATTACAGTGCGGCACTGGCCCAACAGGTCGGCCGCCCGGTGCCGCTCGTCGTCGGCAATGACGGCAATTACGGCGGGGTGGCCGAGGCACGTCTCGCCCGCGGCAACACCCGCGCGTCGGTGCTGATGCTCATGCCGGGATCCGGTCTCGGCGCGGCGTTCATCGGTGCCGACGGACTGTCACTCGACGGCGACACCCTGGCGGGAATGGAAGCCGGCCACATGCCCGTGCCATTGCATTTGTTAGGCGTCACCGGCCATCCCTTGCCCTGCGGCTGCGGTCGTGATTGGGGTTGCGTGGAAGCCTACACCACCCTTTCGGGTTTGCCGCATCTTCTAACGGAAAAACTGCTGCTGTATCCCGCTCACGAGCTCGCCATGTCCGCGTTGCCGGTGCGGGAAAAAGCGCTTGCATTGCGTGGCCTCGCGCAAAAAGGTGATGCGCTGGCGCTGGAGATTTTTGATTTCCAGGCACGCGTGATGGGCCTGCATGTGGCGAATCTGGTGATGGCGCTGGATCCCGGCATTGTCATCATCGGCGGCGGTCTGATGGATCACGAGGGAACCACCACGGAATTCCGCGAGCGCTATCTGCGGCTCATCCGCGAAGCCGCCATGCCCTATCTCTGGCCCGCGCAACGCCATACCCTGCAAATCGTCCCGGCCGTGCTCGGCGACTTGTCGCAGGCCATCGGCGCCGCGCTGGTGGCGCTCTATCAATACCAAGCACGGACTCAAACCCCGGCCTTGACAGCACCTCAGACTGGCACCTAGCGTCGCGCGGCCGCATCCCTCAGCCGTGATGCAGGCATTCCTGCCTGCCTTTGGCAGCCAGCCACATGAGGGCGAACGGCCGCCACATCACCACCAATAGATTAACATGAATCACCCCAGCACATGATCCAAAAAATGAATATATTAATTGTTGGCCCGCAGGCGTCGGGCAAGGGAACCCAAGCGAAAAAAATCGCGGATTTGTTCAGCATCCCGCATATCTCGACCGGGGATATTTTCCGTGACAATATTAAAAACGGCACGGCACTGGGCCAGCAGGTGGTGGAATACACCAATAATGGCAAGCTGGTCCCCGATGCATTGGTCATCCAACTCATCCGCGATCGCCTGAGCCAGGCGGATTGCGCGCCGGGATTTATTCTTGATGGATTTCCGCGGACCCTGCCACAGGCGGAAGCATTGGACCAAATCACCCGCATCGGCAAAGTGGTGGTGGTGGATGTGCCCGATGATGTTTGTATCAAGCGCATTTCTGGTAGATACATGGCGTCCAATGGAACAACCTATAACGTTTACACCTCGCCAAAACCCAAAAACGCCGCGTATCATCCGGACGGCACCTTGATAGAAGCATTCGATGACGTGACCGGAGAAAAACTGGTGCAGCGGGATGATGACAAACCGGAGAAAGTCAGGAAGCGTTTGGCGGATTATCACGCACAGACCAAGCCCATCATCGCTCATTATGGCAAAAATGCCGGCACCGTGATCCTGATTGACGGGCAACAGGATATTGATGCGGTGTTTGGGGAAATCCGGCAAGCTCTCGGCTAAGCCCGAGGATGAGAATTTTTTCACTTGCGCAGGTCCGGGTGCGGCGGCTAATTTCCGGCCCACGGGCAGTCCCATGACGGGGCTGCCGCAGCAGCTACAAAACAACAACAATATGGCAATCATTGATTTTGGTGGAACGAAGGAAGAGGTCATCACGCGCAAGGAGTTTCCGATGTCGCGGGCACGCAAAGTGCTCAAGAACGAAACGATTGCCATCATCGGCTACGGCGTGCAAGGGCCGGCCCAAGCCCTGAACCTGCGGGACAACGGCTTCAAGGTCATCATCGGCCAAGCCAAACAATTCGCGAAAGACTGGAACCGCGCCTGCAAGGATGGCTGGGTTCCGGGCAAGACCTTGTTCGACATCGAGGAGGCCGTGCAGCGCGGCACCATCATCCAAATGTTGGTCTCGGACGCCGCTCAGCGGTCGATCTGGCCGGCGGTCAAACGTAACCTCAAGGCTGGCGACGCCCTGTATTTCTCCCATGGCTTTTCCATTGCCTATCACACTCTAACAAAGGTCATCCCGCCGTCGGATGTGGATGTCATCATGGTGGCTCCGAAAGGCTCGGGCACCTCGGTGCGCCGCAATTTCCTTTCCGGGGCAGGCATCAACTCGAGTTTCGCGGTGTTTCAAGACGCCACCGGCCGGGCCAAGGATCGTTGTTTGGCGGTGGGCATCGGCATCGGGTCGGGCTATTTGTTCCCAACGACGTTCGAGCACGAGGTCTTCAGCGATCTAACCGGCGAGCGCGGCGTGCTGATGGGAGCGCTGGCAGGAATCATGGAAGCACAATACGACGTGCTGCGCGCTCACGGCCATTCGCCCAGCGAGGCGTTCAATGAAACCGTCGAGGAACTCACCCAAAGCCTGATCCGTCTGGTGGATGAAAACGGCATGGATTGGATGTATGCCAATTGCTCGGCCACCGCCCAGCGCGGCGCGTTGGATTGGAAGCCGAAATTCAAGAAAGCCGTGTTGCCGGTCTTCAAGGATCTCTATCAGCGGGTCAAGACCGGCAAGGAATGCTCCCGCGTGCTGAACTCCTGCGGCAAGCCGGATTACCAACAGCAACTCACCAAGGAACTCGACCAAATCGGCAATTCCGAGATGTGGCAAGCGGGCAAGGCGGTGCGCGCATTGCGACCCAAGGAAACCGCCAAGCTGATTTCCAAAGCGACGTTGGGCGTCACCGGGCGGAAATCGAATTGATTTTCGCCGCGACGATGCCATTTCTGCCAGACGCCTGCAATGTGCCGGCGTGCTTCTGCGCTTTACCTGGGAGCCTCCGGCACTTATATTCCCCCTCGATGCATGGCTTTTCCTATCAGAACGGCTCGCTTTATTGCGAGGACGTAGAATTGGCGGCGCTTGCCGATCAACATGGCACGCCGCTGTATGTGTATTCGGCGGCGACGATTCTCGATCATTACCGCCGTCTCGACGCCGCGCTGGCCAGGGTGGATCACGAGGTGGCCTACGCGGTCAAGGCGAATTCGAATCTAGCGGTTTTGCGCTTGCTCGCCAAGGAGGGTGCCGGTTTCGACATTGTTTCGGGCGGTGAGCTTTTCCGGGTGATCCAGGCTGGTGGTGATCCGGCGCATTGCACGTTCGCCGGTGTCGGCAAGACTCGCCGCGAGATCGTTTATGCCCTCGAACAGGGGATCTACTCGTTCAATGTCGAGAGCGAGGAGGAACTGCGCTACATCAACGAAGTGGCCGGCGAACTCGCGGTGATCGCACCGGTCGCGGTACGGGTGAACCCCAACGTCGATGCCAAAACCCA
This sequence comes from Verrucomicrobiota bacterium, assembly GCA_026397695.1. Lineage (GTDB taxonomy): Bacteria > Verrucomicrobiota > Verrucomicrobiia > Verrucomicrobiales > Akkermansiaceae > Luteolibacter. The sequence goes on from JAPLUJ010000286.1 coordinate 13,857, forward strand.
TAAGTATATCTCCACTTGCGCGGCTTGCAGATGCATATCGGTTCGCAGCTCACCTCCATCGCGCCCTTCATCGAGGCGGTGGACAAAGTCGCGCCACTCGCCCGACAACTCAAGGAATGTCACGGCATCGAGTTCTGGTCGATCGGTGGCGGCATCGGCATCATCTACAAGGAGGCGCTCGCATCCGGCAGTGCGTCTTGGCGGGAAAACCAAGCGGAACCCGGACGCCCGCTGACCATCGAGCAATACGGTGCGGAACTCGTGCCGCGACTCAAGGATCTCGGGTTGAAAATCCTGGTGGAACCAGGCCGCTTCATTGTGGGCAATGCCGGCGTCCTGCTCACCCGCTGTCTCTATGGGAAACAAGGCGCGGCCAAAACCTTCCGCATCGTCGATGCCGGAATGAACGATCTGATCCGCCCCGCGCTCTACGACGGGCATCATGAAATCGTCCCGCTCCTGCAACCTGCAACGGATGCGAGAATCGTCATGGATGTGGTCGGCCCGATCTGTGAGAGCGGCGACTTCTTCTGCCAGAACCGCGAGCTGCCGGACTTCAAACCGGGCGACTATATCGCGCTGATGTCGGCGGGTGCCTATGGATTCGCCATGGCATCCAATTACAACTCGCGGCCGCTGCCCGCCGAGGTGCTGGTCGATGGCGCAACCGCATGCGTCGTGCGCCAACGCCAGTCGTTGCGTGATCTCATCGCCGGCGAATGTTGAAAAATGTAGCGGCGGTCTGTGACCGTCGCGCGCACTTACTTCCACCATTTTTTCATGGTGGTAGTTTTGACCGTGGTCGGTCGGCCTGCCTGAAATCATGGAATTTATTCAGAAAAATCTGACATCGCTTGACAAAAAGTCCGATTACTGCACATTAGGTCTATGAAAATCACCGTCGATCTGCCCGAAACCGAACTCGTTGAGATCTGTGAGATCACCGGAATTTCGAAGAAAGGCCCTGCCATTCGCAGGTTGCTTGCGGATACCTTGCAAGCGCAGCGCCGCGCTACAATCGCGGGAAGGTTTCTCACCGGCCAATGGTCGGCCGAGTTGAAAACCTTCGAGGCCGCCAAAGCGGCTGATCGCTCCCAATCCCAAACCCTCTCCGAACCATGGCGCGATTGATCGAATCCTCCCTTTGGGTGGACTTCACCCGCAGCAAGTCACCGCTTGCTCTCAAAACCCTGATCCAACCCTGGATCCTCGATCCGCTTGCCTGCCTCTGCGAACCCATCGCCTTTGAAGTCCTCCGCCACGCAACCCCGCAGGAACAAAAATGGATCAAAGCCCAGTTCGAAACCCTGCCACTCCTTCCAACTCCCGACACTCTTTGGCGCGATGCCACCCGCCTCGGTCAACAATGTCGGGCAGCCGGGTTCAACGCCGGTTCGCTCGACCTCATCATCGCCGCCCTCAGCATCCACCACAACGCGGAACTCATCACCTTCGATGCCGACTACCTTGCCATCGCCCGCGTCTCCAAGCTCCGCGTCCACCTGCTCTCCCGACCTTAATACTGTTAGACTTTCAAACTCTTAAACTTCTTCCCTATGGCTCGTTTCGAATCGCAATACACCTCAAGTCAAACCCCAAGTCACGGCCTGCTCGCGCCGGAACCGGTGTGACCGACATAGGGTGCATGTCCGCGTCCACCGTGAACGTGGGGCATGATCACCTCCGGCATGTCCCACGGGTCACCGTCCAAAGGGGACGCTTGCCGGAAATCCCTAACGGCTGGCCCCAAACCCCCGGAATCGTCGCAACTAACGTAAATCAGCCTTTCCACCCCGATGCCGAAGGGCTTAAATCCTCCGCGTTCACTTGATCGGGTGAATTCATCATGCCCCACCACCACGCAAAATTCTACGCCCATGAACCCAGCTTGGATGGCGGAGAAGGCGTGGAACGCTTGGCACGGGCGCGATTGAATGCCTGATTTCAATTATTCCCCATGGACCACGCTACTCACAACAAAATCGTCTCCTTCATCTGGTCCATCGCTGACGACTGCCTCCGCGATGTCTTTGTCCGTGGGAAATACCGTGATGTCATCCTGCCCATGTTCGTTCTCCGCCGGATCGACTGCCTGCTGGAGGAAACCAAAGAAGCCGTGCTCGCGGAGGTGAAGTTCCAGAAAACCGAGGCGAAGATGGCCATCCTTGACCCCGATGGACTCCGCGAAGCCTCCGGCCAGGTCTTCTACCACACATCGAAATTCACCCTCAAGGGTCTGCTTGGCAATCCCTCCCAGCTCGAAGCCAACTTCAACCACTACCTCGACGGCTTCAGCGACAACGTCGCCGAAATCATCGCCAAGTTCGATCTCCGCAACCAGATCCGCAAGATGGGAGAGGCGGACGCACTCCACGGCGTCATCGAGAAATTCGTCGCCCCGGACATCAACCTCTCCCACCACGACGCCATCGGCCCGGACGGCCGGAAACTCCCCGGCCTAACGAATCTCGGCATGGGCTACGTCTTCGAGGAACTCATCCGCAAGTTCAACGAAGAGAACAACGAGGAGGCGGGCGAACATTTCACACCCCGCGAGGTCATCCAACTCATGGTCCACCTGTTGTTCGAGCCGGTGAAGAAAAAGCTGCCGCCTGTCATCACCATCTACGATCCCGCGTGCGGCTCCGGCGGCATGCTCACCGAGGCCCAGGACTTCATCCTCGATCCCGAGGGTTCCATCCGCTCGCAGGCCGCCATCTACCTCTATGGCAAGGAGGTCAACCCGGAGACCTACGCCATCTGCAAGTCCGACATGATGATCAAGGGCAACAACCCCGAGAACATCCGCTACGGCTCCACCCTCGCCACCGACGAGTTCTCCGGCCTTCGCTTCGACTTCATGCTCTCC
>JAPLUJ010000311.1 GCA_026397695.1 Verrucomicrobiota bacterium
GAAACCGGCGTGGGAAAGTTATCAAGCGGAACCTCGGATGTCCCGGCAAAGTTATTCACAATCGGCGGCGACTGGGGCGCGGTGGAAGAGCGCCCTGCCGCCGATTGATGAGTAACTTTGGAACTGGTATCATGGGGGTTGCGGGGGAAAAGGGGACGGAAGAAGTGTTCCGGTGCTTCGGTGGACGGTGTTTCGGTAAGAAAAATCCCCGGTTCACACCGGCAATCGGCCGACTCGGGAGATTTAACGGCGGTTTTCATTCATCGCGAGCGTAGCTTCCAGGTCCGCGTTGCCAAGATTTATTGGGAGCGGTTGTGTTTTGAACCCGCCTTCGAGGTCAGGTGTATTCGAGAACCAGGATGCGGCCATCATCGAGCGGGACTTCCCGCACTGCAGAAGGACACTCGAACGCGTCACAGCCACGCATCCACCGCCATCGAAGGCAATCCGCTGACGTTGGATCAGGTGAGAGCCTTGGAAGAAGGTCGTGAACTCGCCGCCTCCGATACGCGTTCGAGCCGCGAGGTGCTGAACTATTTCGCGGGTCTGCGTTATGTGGAGAAACACGCCACGAAGAAGGTCATCCGCCACGAAGACTTGTTTGATTTTCTCCGTGGATGAATACTATTGGGAAGACCGCCCGGGCTACTACGCCGCGCTGGATGCCGTGCGTGTGGCAGGCGAGGATCTAACGGGTTGGTTGGAATATGGTGCCGAGGGGCTGCGCCAGACACTGGAAAAAGTGTGGTTGCGGGTGCAGACCTACAACGTCAAATCAACGGGGAAACTCGTGGGAATTCAAACTTCTTCCACGTGACTAGTTCCGGGTGCTGACGGCGTTTCGACCGGCATCATAGACCTTCCGGCCCTCGCGCAGGGCCTGCCAGACACCCTCTTCAATCTCTCGTCGGTGGTGCCAGGCATTCAGGCGCTCTTGATCAGCCGCGCAGGGCTGAAAACCGGGCATATCGGCCCGCGGATGTTCCGCCAGCATCGCCTGGCCGGCGCGAATCAGGGCGAAGGCCTCCGTATAGCCGGCGCTTTCGGCAGTCGGGAACGCCCGCAGGCAGGCGCTGCGCTCGGGCCGGGTGAAGTTCACCGGCAGTTCGCCCGAGGCCATCAAAGAACCGGGAGGCTTTGATCCGCCGATGTACTCGGTCACCGAGTTCCACCCCCAACGCTTGCCGTCCGGGGCCGCGGAGACAAGTTTGCCCAGTTGGCGCAGTTGCTGATGGTCCAGCGGGCTGCGGCCCCACGTGTTCGCGGTGTAATAGTCCTCGTACCGGGCGTAATAGGGAGCGTTGAGGTCAATCCAGGTCACGATGCGGTCGAACTCCTCGGGCGAGAGCTTGACCTTTTCATGACCCGCACGGAGCAGGTCCACCAATCGGCTGCGGTGGGAACCCCAGGAGTAAGGCGGCACGACCGGCAACGGCCCCGTGCCTACAATGCTGATCAGCGGCTTCGGCTCGTCCGGTTTCGGCAGGTGCCAGAGCGAGGGCGAGCTGGCCATCAGCGTCACGTAAGAGGCGTTGAAGGCGAGCCCTAGGTCACCGGTGAGATTCTGCTTCTCGCCGGGTCCCTTGCCGTAATCGTGGCAACTGACGCACTGGCGGTCGAGCACCGGCTGGACCTCAGTCACATAGCTGTAATCGCGTGCCGGCCCATACCACGGGGCAATACGGCTCGGCCCTCGCCGCAGCGCCAGCGAGACCGACCGCACAGGCGCTGACGACTGATACGCATGGCAGCCGACGCAGCCCGCTTTCTCCCCGGGCATCAGACTAGTGCCGCTACGCATGGACTGGATCATCATTCCGTTCTCGTCCAGGAGCTGGAAGTAAACAAATCGCCGGGCCGGCACCTCGAAATAGGCCGAGCCATCCGCCTCGACCGGCACGGTTCCCAACACCCGCTTGCTGTTGTAATGGTTCCAACACACAGCGGTGGGATGGTGGGAATCGCCGTCGCCCGGCGCGGCCCAATCGCCGATACCCGTAGCCGGATAGGTCAGCTTAGCGGGTGCCTCGACGATACGCATCGTTTTCACGGCTCCCCGGCGCACACCGGCCATCGCCTCGCCCTGATACACATCCGTCACATAGAAGAGTCCAGTGTCAGTCTTCGGGTCGATTCGATCAGGAATCACGGGAGGACGAGGCTGCGCCGCCAGTGGCATCGGCTGGAAGCAACCGGGCGCTTCCCGGTGCAACAGCACCTCGTTGCCGAAGACATCCACCAGGAACAGCCCTACCTGGTTATCGGGCGCCATCGTCCGCGAGCACAGGAAGTACTTCTCGGAGAGCGGATAGGGCATGGCATACTTCGGCGTTACGCCGACAAAACTATCGTAGCTGCCCACGCGGCCGACGACGTTCCACTCCGCCAAACGGGAGCGGATGTCCGCCGGCCAGGTGCGTATCCATGTGGAAGGGCCCTCACTGCCCCGGTGCGGATCGACGAGCACCAGCGCCCCCCACTCGTTGTCGTGGACACTGCCGAAGACACAAACAACCTGGCTGGAGTCGGGAATACCTCGTGCGTCGAGCATGGCTCCCGGCTGCCAGGTAAGGCCGCCATAGAGCAGCGACTGGCTGGTGCCGTCGGGATTCGCCGTCCAAAGCCCATAGGCCGAGGAGAAGTGCTTGTCCACGTATTCCCACCGCGAGTAGAGAAAGCGGCCATCCGGCAGCAGGCTGCTGCGGCCTTCAAAGAGCGTGTTGTAGCCGATCTGGTGGATATTGGCTCCGTCGGCCTCCATCAGAAACAGGCTGGCCATAAGGTGCCGCTGGCAATGGATGTACTTCGGCTCGCGGGTCGAGCTGAACAGGATTCTCCCATTGGGCAGATAGACCGGCTGGATGTCGGAGACGTGCGGCGCAAAAGTGAGCTGTCGCAGGTGACCGCCATCCGTGTCGATCTCATACAGGTGGTAATCGTCCTGGGAATCGCGGCGCATGGAGAAGAGGATGCGCTTCCCATCGAAATGGACAACCGGGTCGCGAGCGATGCCCTGCGGCACGTCCAAGAGCACACGCGACATGCCAGTGGCCGGGTCGAGCACCTTCAGTTGGCTGCCGCCCCGAAAGAAGCCTGCCACCACGGGCTCGTTCCTCTGGTACATCGTCTCATCCGGGCCGTGGGTGTTGACATACTGCGGGCGTCGGACAAACAGGATCGGCTGGCGGCTTACTAATGGATTGGCGACCAGCGCTTCGCGCTGCAGGGTCAGGAACTCCTCCTCCGTCTGCACCGCTGCCAGAAGCCGGAGATACTCGTCGGCTCGCAAGTAGGCATTCGGAAAACTGACAGCCAAGTCCCGAATGGCCTGGCTCAACGCCTCCTTGTTAGTGGCCTGCGCCCCGCGCACGCTCAACAGCAGCGTCAGCAGGCAAGCCACGCCCGTCACGGATCGTATCGCTGACGCTCGGTCCTTCATGAGCATTCTCGCATGGGGGAGAATGCCCCTCTCATGGCAATCTGACGGTAGAAAAGCCGAATCGCCTCGGTCGGCGTGAGTCCGAGTGAATGCAAAATCCGCTCAGTGGTCTCCTTGGTGGAAGAATCAATTCTGGCGTGAATGACAGCGGAATGGCTCATGCGGGGAATGTATCACACGCGACACAAAAGGCGTAGGAAATTATTGGGGAATATTCTGGAGTCCAACGTCGCAAATCCCGGGCGGCGAAGCCGTACCGAGCATTTGTTGGTTCGACTTCCCATGATCATTGTTCGGGCCGCGACAGCGGCAACTCAAGCCACGCCAGTCCGATGTCGCGTTTCATGTGGCTCGTGCTGGTGCCGCCCGGCGCGTCGTAAAATACCGCAAGGCGCTTCCCGACCTTGATCACCGACGGCATGCCGATGCAGTTCTTCCCGTCGAGCACGATGGCCTTGTCAGCGGCATTCCACTTATTCAGGTCCTTCGACCAGTACACCCAGACTGCGTCGGTAAATTCGCGGCCCTGCAAGCCGATGTGATTGGTAAACAAAAACCATGTCTGGTTAGACGGCTCGAAATAGAGCGAGGAATTCTCGATCTGCTCCTCTGGTGAGACGATCGGCTGCGGATCAATCGCCCATGGGCCGTTCAGATCTTTCGTTCTCGCGATGGCAAGCGTGCGTTTCATGGACGCACTGAAGAACATCAGGTATTCATCGCCCTGTTTCACGATGTGCCCCGGGCTTGCGGTGTGGGCATAGTAAGTGCCGGGTTTTGTTCTGAACGGAACAACAGGCTGTTTGATCCACGGCCCGGCCAACGATTTACTCGTTGCCTTCAGCGTCAAGTAAGGAAATGAGGGCACGAAGTGCGGTGCCCCAGAGGCTTTTGGTGTGCCGAGGTAGAACATGTGCCACTCCCCGTCTTCGCAATAGACCCATGGGGAGCAGGCTGCGGCAGAGTCGTTCGTGCCCGGCTTGCCGAAATCAAGAACAGGGCCTTTCTTGTCCCACGTCTTGAGATCCTTGCTGGTAGCCAGACACGCCAGCCAGCCCTTGGGACCTGCGCCGTCATAGAAAAGGTGATAAACGCCTTTTTCCTCGAAAATCAGCGCCTCCCGCGCACCCAGATAGTCGCACTGGCCCGGTCCGTCACCGTGTTTGAGCACGACCCCCTGATCCTGCGCCTCCATGCGCAGGACTGCGACGGGGCGTCCATCAGGATACTTCATCTCTCCTGCCATGGTCACACAAGGAGAGAATGCCAGCATCATTCCGAGACATGTATTCACTTTCATGGGTTTCCTTTCTGCTGGAACGTTCAATGTGATGCCACCGCGCTATCGGGTGGCGTTGCTGGGTGGTTGAGTGGCAGATGGAAGGTTGGCATCCATGATTTGTTCTCCGTCTAAATTTTTCGACGATGTGGGATCAGCCTTTGACCAGACTGATGAAATCAGATTCTCTAAGAATGCGAATCTTCTCACCCATTTGGATTAGGGCTTCGGCCTTCAAATGCTTGGCGCTTTTGGATTTGCCGTTGAGCTTAGCGACGTCCTGATCACCAACCACGAGTAAGGTTGTCTTCTTGGTCACTCCAGGAATGACTTCATAACCAGCCTGTGCTGCAAAATCCGCAGCTTCTCGCCTCGGCATGCTCAGGGCACCAGTAAATACAATCTTCTCTCCATACAATACCCCGTCAGGGTTCCCATCCCGAGAGATCTTACCTGACTCCGACAAGGGATCAATAGGCTGCCCTGCTCTTCTGGGCCATTCACCAATTGGGATGCCACTTACCTCAATTGCACGGATCAGAATCTCTCCAGCTGCACGCGCGCCTTCACCTGCGTCATGCTGCTGAAACGAAATACCCAAGAATTCTGCAACTGATGCCAATCCATAGCCGGCTTCCAAGTTCTCCTGACGACTTTGGCCGAATCAAGCCATGTTAATTCGGGAATCGGCAGCCCACTTCTTTCATGAGCCAGCCTTATTGCCGTTCGATTAAAGGCGGTGTGACTCACCACAATATTGCCCGAAAGATGCTGACGCAACTGATTCGACACTTCTCTGAAAGTAGGCTGCCCCTCCACCATCTTTGCTGTAATACCATGAATGGATTCATTGATGGCGTCGAAGTCATCTTCTGGATCAACTAAGCTAACCCATTTGTCAGCAAATGTTCCATCGATAAACTTGGCGATCCCGATTTGGCAGATGCTCGAAAGGTCTGCATTCGCGGTGCTACGTCGATAGCAATGAAGTTCATAGTATGAGTATTTCTTTGGAGATTGAGGTAGGGACGCCGGTTATCCGACGCCCCCCTCGCAGATCCCGGCGTGCGGAACTACCGCACCGGGCTCCTCGGAGGACGCGCACACAGAGCGG
>JAPLUJ010000755.1 GCA_026397695.1 Verrucomicrobiota bacterium
GTCTGGTCCAATGGCGCCGACGGCGTTAGCGGGGTCGGTGGCAAAGTGGCCGATGACGTCAAGACCTGGTAGCGATGTGCTGCCTATCGAACCACTTCGGTGCCGATGCCGCCATCGGTGAATATCTCTAGCAGCAGCGCGTGCGTCAGGCGGCCATCCACGAAGTGCACCTTGCTCACGCCGGCGTCCAGCGCGTCCACGGCGCTGCGGATTTTCGGCAGCATGCCGCCGGAAATGGTGCCATTGGCGATGAGCGCATCCGCCTCGGCGCGGGTGACCGAATGGATCAACGAGGACGGATCCAACGGGTCGGCGAGCAGCCCGGCCACATCCGATAGATAGACGAGTTTCACGACGCGGAGTTCCTTGGCGAGGGCGGCGGCGGCGAGGTCGGCATTGATATTGAGCGGCCGGCCGGTGGCCAGTTCCATCGCCAGCGGGGAAATCACCGGGACGATGCCGGCTTGTTGCGCGGCGGCCATGGGCGCGAGTTGGCAGCCCACCACTTCGCCGACGCGCCCGATGTCCACGCGGTTGCCTGCGGCATCGGTGGCGTGGGTTTTTTTGCCGAGAAACACCTCGTTGCCGGAAATGCCGAGCGCCATGCCGCCAAAATCGCAAATCATGCGTACCAGACCGGGATTGATTTCCTCGCCCAGCACGCGAGCAACAATGTCGATGGCCTCATCCGTGGTAACACGCAAGCCACCGACGAATTGCGGCTCCAAACCGGCTTGTTCCATGGCGACGGAAATCGCCTTGCCACCCCCGTGCACGACTATCGGATAGATGCCGGCCACTTCGAGGAAGACAATGTCGCGCATGACCCGTGCGACCGCTGCGGGGTCTTCCATCGCGGCCCCCCCCAATTTGATGAGGAAGGTCTGGCCGCGGAACGCCTGCAGGTAAGGCAGGGCTTCTATCAGGGCGTTGGCTTTGTCGATCGCTTGCACGGCGCGAAAACTAACGCGACTGGCGCGCCGGTGCAAAGCGCAAACGTGACTATGACAAAAGCACGTCTGCTGAGCCCGTGGAAAAACCCGGGTCGCAACCCACGACTCACCGCGTGAGGTTGCCCCGCGATGCGGATGCGGATCAGCGCTTGGAGAATTGGAAACGCTTGCGGGCACCCGGTTGACCGGATTTTTTGCGTTCCTTCATGCGGGGATCGCGGGTCAGGTATCCGAGCGGCTTGACGATCTTGCGATTCTCCGGGTCCACTTGGGTGAGCGAGCGGGAAATCGCATGGCGGATGGCAATGGCTTGGGCATGCGTGCCGCCACCCTTGATGACCACCATGACATCGAACTTGTTCATCAGCGACGCCGCTTGGAACGGAGCCAGGATGGCGTTTTGGAGTTCGATGGTCGGGAGATATTCTTCAAACGGACGTTCGTTGATGGTGATCTGGCCGGTGCCTTCGGTCATCCAGACGCGGGCAACAGCGGTTTTGCGGCGGCCGGTGGCGCTATGAGTAGTGGTGGCGGTCATTGGAAAAAAACGTAAATAATGGGATTAGCGGATGGCGTAGGCAACGGGCTGTTGGGCTTCATGCGGATGATCCGCCCCGGCATAAACCTTGAGTTTGCCGTATTGGCTGTGACCAAGGCGGGTCTTGGGAAGCATGCCCCAGACCGCCCGTTCGACGAGCAGGATAGGCCGGCGTTCACGCACCAGACGCGGGGTTTCCACCTTCTGGCCGCCGACATAGCCGGAAAAGCGGGTGTAAATCTTCGAGGTCTCCTTGGTCCCGGTGAGCACCACTTGGTCCGCATTGATCACCACGACAAAATCGCCGGTATCAATGTGGGTGGTGAAAATCGGTTTGTGCTTGCCACGCAGGAGGCGCGCGGCCTCAACGGCGACTTGACCCAGGACCTTGCCCTTGGCGTCGATCACATACCACTTGCGCTCGACTTCGTGAGGCTTGGCGGAAAATGTCTTCATGTGCTTGGATGAAAAAATGACTCCGCAGGCGAGGCGCATGCGAAGGGGCACGCAAGCTAGGGAGCGGAATTCAGAGTGTCAACTGGGAAATCTCGGGATTTTTTGTGCCGTGGGTTCAAGGTTTGAAGA
>JAPLUJ010000655.1:0-7840 GCA_026397695.1 Verrucomicrobiota bacterium
ATATTGCGGCAGCAACTCGCGCTCCTGCCGCTTGAACGGCGACACCGCGCAACCAATGAAAAAATTGGTCCTTGGCAAGCTCTCGGATTTGCCGTTAGGCCGGGTGACTTCCAAGCCCTTGTTCATGGCATCGAGCATGGCAACCAGACTCACCGAATCCAAATCAAACACCGGCAGCGCCTGCCCGCGGAACCCCGCCACCGGATAGTCGCCGGTGAGCGCCAGGATGTTGTCAAAGCCCTCCGCCGCGTAGCGCCAGGCGGCCGATTCGAGGCCGTTGCGATTGAGGTCCTTGCAGGTCAGATGGATGACCAACTGGGTGCCCCGGGGCTTGAGGATATTGGCGATCCAATCCGCCGGGATCATTGGATTGCCGCCGGGATTGTCGGTGATGGACACCCACGCGATGCGCGAGTCCGCCGCCAGCGCTTCGCCCAACTCGACGAGCTTGGACGGTTGATCGGGTTCGGGCATGCCGCGTGTCGTCACCAACTCGGCGCCGTACACAAAGCGTTCCGCGCCCAGCATTTCACGAAAAGACGGTTGGCTGTTAGGTGTCAACATGGTTTGTGAATTCAGGTTACACGCTGTCGGCGGGCCGGTCTTGTGTTCTGGAATGTTTCTTTGGTGAAAACAAACTATCCGGGCAGTCGGACCATGGCGCGGCGCGTGACGGCTGGGCAGATTTCCCCTGCGCGAGCGCCAGTGGGAAATCAATTCATTGCCGCTTGCGGGAGCATCCCGCCAGCATCTGCGCTCTGGAAATCCAGCAGATGGTGGCTTGCTCCCCTGATTTTTGTCATCCATGGTGGCGCCGCACATTCCGCTTCTCTTCCGGCGTCCGACTCCCTACACCCCCTGTCCACACTACCATGCAACTCGCCACGCTTTGTCTTCACGCCGGTTACTCTTCGGATCCCACGACCCACGCTTGCGCGGTGCCGGTCTATCGCACCGCCTCCTATGTATTCGACAGCACCGAACACGCCGCCAACCTGTTTGCGCTGCGCGAACTCGGCAACATCTACACCCGCCTGATGAACCCCACCCACGACGTGCTCGAACAACGCGTCGCCGCCATGGAAGTCGGGGCCGCCGGCCTCGCGATCGCCTCCGGCACCTCGGCGATTTTCTACTCGATCATCAACCTCGCCCAAGCCGGCGACAACATCGTTTCCGCTAGAAACCTCTATGGCGGCACCTACACCCAGTTCAAGGACATCCTGCCCGCGCTGGGCATCGAAGTGCGCTTCGTGGATTCCACCCAGCCCGCCAACTTCGCCGCCGCCATCGATGACAAAACCCGCGCCCTGTTCTGCGAGAGCGTTTCCAATCCGGCGCTGGAAATTTCCGACCTCGAGGGCATCTCCGCCATCGCCCGTTCTAACGGCCTGCCGCTGATCGTTGATTCCACGTTCTCCACCCCCTATCTCACCAGGCCTATCGAATTCGGCGCGGACATCGTCGTCCACTCGCTGACCAAATGGCTCGGCGGCCATGGCACGGCCATCGGCGGCATCGTCATTGACTCGGGCACTTTCAATTGGGTTGCGCTGGGGCCACGACCTGCCCGCGCCGCTCGCGCCGCTGGCTTACATCCTGCGCATGCGCACCGGCCCGCTGCGCAACCTCGGTGCCTGCCTCTCACCAGACAATGCGTGGATCGCCCTGCAAGGCATCGAAACGTTGCCGCTGCGCATGGAGCGACATTGTCACAACGCCCTTGCCGCCGCCCAACACCTGCTAGACCATCCGGCCGTCGAGTGGGTCCGTTTCCCCAGTCTCCCCGGCGACCCGCAGGCTGCGCTCAACGACAAATACCTGTGCGGCAAAGGCGGAGCTATGGTCATCTTCGGCATCAAGGGCGGGGCCGTGGCCGGTGCCAGATTCATCGATTCCCTCAAACTCTTCAAACACCTCGCCAACGTCGGCGATGCCAAATCGCTGGCCATCCACCCGGCCACCACCACCCACTCCCAGCTCAACGAGGAACAACAACGTGACGCCGGCATCCCCCCCGAACTCATCCGCCTCTCGATCGGCATCGAACACATCGATGACATCCTCGCCGACCTCGACCAGGCGCTGGCCGCCGCAACCCAGAAGTTATAGGTCCCATAGGTCCCATAGGTCCCATAGGTCCCATAGGTCCCATGGGACTTATGGGAATGATGCTATATACTCTCCAGTTCCAGATAGGCTTCGATCGCGCGCGACGGATCATGGGCGCGCATCAGCGCTTCGCCGATGAGCACCGCGTTGGCTCCGGCCTCGAGCACCCGCAGGGCGTCTTGCGGCGTCTTGATGCCGCTTTCCGAAACTAACAGGATATCCTCGGGCACTTCCTCGGCGAGCCGCTCGGTGGTTGTTAGGTTAACTTCGAAGGTTTTGAGGTTGCGGTTGTTGACGCCGATCAGGTCCGCGCCGAGATCGAGGGCGCGCTCCATTTCCCACAGGTCGTGCACTTCGACGAGCACATCGAGCATGAACGCCTTCGCCTCGTCGTAGAGGCGGCGCAGTGTGGCGTCATTGAGTGCGGCGACGATCAGGAGGATGGCGTCCGCTCCCGCCACCGCGGCCTCGTGGATCTGCACCTCGTGGATCATGAAATCCTTGCGCAACAAGGGTGCCCCGGAAAATTTTGAGATCTGCGTGAGATCGCTCAGTGATCCTTGGAAATACTTCTCGTCGGTTAGAACCGACAGGCAGGACGCGCCGCCTTCGAGGTAGCGCCGGGCTTGGCGGGCCGGATCGAAATCCGGGTCTATCAATCCCACCGAGGGCGAGGCTTGCTTGATTTCCGCGATCACCCCGAGGCGGCCGGGACCACGGTCAAGGGCGCTGCGGAAGCCGCCGAAATCGTTGCGCAGCAGGGCGGCGGCGCGCAGCAAACCGGCCCGTGGCATCAATGCTTCGACTTCGAGGCGCTTGGTGGCGAGGATTTCTGCGAGCTTGTCGGACATGGCGCGTGGGGAAATAAAACCCGGCACCGGGAGAATGCACACGGAAAATTTGCAAATTTTGACTTGTAGGTGATTTGGTCTGGTGTAGAAAGCGCGCACGCGGTTAGCGACGCGGGCGTAGCTCAGTGGTAGAGCGCCACCTTGCCAAGGTGGATGTCGTGAGTTCGAATCTCATCGCCCGCTCCACTTTCGCCGGGCATTTCCGGCAGGGCGCGGGGTTGATTTAACGCGGGATTTGCATGTTCGTTTGGTCGAAACTCTCTGCGACAAAATGGATGGACGCTTGGGAAGAGCGCTTCACCGGCAATCCGAATCTCGTCATCGAATCGCTCAAAGGCGGGAAATCCATCCGCATCCGCTTGTTCTGCCATACCCGCAAGGATGCCCAGGCCGTGGTCCAACAATTCGGCGGCACCGTGCGCCAAATGACCCACACCGAGTGGCATCCCCCGGTGGACCCACCCCGCCCGGTCAAGGTGCGCAACCGGCTCCTGCTCACCGCCGCAACCCGGCCGCAAAAAATCGCGGCGCTCCAACAGGACCATCCGCAGCGTGAAATCATATCGATCCCGCCGGAAATGGCCTTTGGCACCGGCGATCACGCGACCACCGCCACCTGCCTGCGCTTGTTAGTGGATGTCGCCCGCGAGCGCAAGGGCACCGCGTGGACGGTCGCCGACCTCGGTACCGGCACCGGCATCCTGGCCATCGCCGCGGTCAAACTCGGCGCGGGTGATATCTTCGCCTGTGATTTTGATCCGTTCGCCGTGGCGGCGGCCGCCCGCAATGCCATGCGCAACGGCACCCCCGGCATTCTAACAAAGAAACAGGACATCCTGACATGGAAGCCGCGCCGGCAAGGCTATGAGGTCGTCACGGCCAACCTGTTTTCCACGGTGTTGATCGCGGCCTGGCCGGTGATCGTGAAAGCGCTCGCGCCCGGCGGCGACCTGATCGTTTCCGGCATCCTCGCCAGCCAGGCATGGGAGGTTGTCACCGCCGCCGCTTCTAACGGACTGGGTTTCACCCGGGTGATCAGGAAAGGCAAATGGGTCACCGCCCGCGGCGGCCACCTCGCGGATCTGATCGCGGCGCAGGCATGATCGTCACTTCTGGCACTGCGGGCACCAGAACGTCGAGCGTTGGCCGGTAACCGCGTGGCGGATCGCGGTGCCGCAGACCTGGCAGGGTTCGCCGGTGCGTTGATAGACGCAGAGTTGCTGCTTGAAATACCCGGGCTTGCCGTCGGCATGCAGGAAATCGCGCAAGGTGGTGCCGCCGGCGGCGATTGCTTCGGTTAGAACAGCGCGGATGGCGGTCACGAGTTTGGCGAGACGGGGTTTTGTCACGCGTCTGGCCATCGTTTGCGGGCGGATGCCCGCGCGGAACAATGCCTCGGAGGCATAGATGTTGCCCACGCCGACCACCACTTTGGCGTCCATGATGACGAGTTTGATCGCGGCGGAGCGTTTGGCGCAGGCCGCGGTTAGATGGGCGCTGGTGAAGCCCTCCTCTAACGGTTCCGGCCCGAGATTGGCTAACAACGGATGCGCCAGCGGATCACCGGTGACGCGCAACACCAGCCCGAAACGCCGTGGATCGTGCAACCGCAGTTGTTTGCCATGGGCCAGCGTGATGCCGAGGTGGTCGTGTGGCTGCCACGGCTGCGCCGCTGTGGTCACCCGCAGGATACCGGACATGCCGAGATGGATCAGCAGCGTGCTGCCGTCGTCGATCTCCAGCAGCAGATACTTCGCGCGCCGCCGTATGCCCGTGACGCGCCGCCCCTCGATGGCGGCCAGCGATTTGGAAACCGGTTGCCGGAGATCACGGCGGCGCACAATCACCTGCGCAACCCGCGCACCTAACAGATGCGGCGCGATGCCGCGGCGGGTGGTTTCAACTTCGGGAAGTTCGGGCATGGCGGTGGAGCTATATGTTAGAAATCGGCGAACAAGTCCAGTTGCGGTGGTCTGGGTTTGGTCAGGGTGTCCTGGACGGTGTTTTTGGCTTTGGGGCCCTGGGATTTGGCTTCGGGCTTCACCGAGTGGAGTTCGAGGTGGGAGAGGATGGATTTGGCGCGTTCGACGACGGCTTTGGGCAAACCTGCGAGGCGGGCGACCTGGATGCCGTAGGATTTGTCGGCGGCGCCGGGGAGGATTTTGTGGAGGAAGATGATTTCCTCGTTCCATTCCCTGACCGCCACGTTGTAATTGGCGACGGCTTGTTTGGTGTTGGCCAGGTCTGTTAGCTCGTGGTAGTGGGTGGCGAAGAGGGTGCGGCAGCCGATGGTGTCATGCAGGTGTTCGGCGACGGCCCAGGCGATGGAGAGGCCGTCGAAGGTGGCGGTGCCGCGGCCGATTTCATCGAGGATGACCAGCGATCTATCAGTGGCGTGGTTGAGGATGAGGGCGGTTTCGCTCATCTCCACCATGAAGGTGGATTGGCCGCGCGAGATGTCGTCCGAGGCACCGACGCGGCAGAAGATGCGGTCCACCAAGCCCAGCGTTGCGCTTTCCGCAGGGACGTAGGCGCCGATCTGGGCCATCACGGCGATCAGGGCGATTTGGCGGATGTAGGTGGATTTGCCTGCCATGTTAGGACCGGTGAGGATCTGCACGCGGGCGGTGAGCGGATCAAGCTCGGTGTCGTTAGGGACGAACTTGGTGTCCGTCAGGGTTTGTTCGAGCACCGGATGGCGGCCGTTGACGATGAAGAACTCGTTAGACGTGTTGAGCACCGGGCGGCAGTGGCGGTGGAGCTGGGCGCCATCGGCGAGGGCGCAGAGCACGTCGATGGCGGCGACGGCGGCGGCGGTTTGCTGGAGATCCGGCAGGTGGGTGATGACCTGGGCGCGGAGCCGCGCGAAGAGTTCGGCCTCGAGTTGCTTCGAGCGTTCCTCGGCGCCTAACACCTTGTTCTCCATTTCCTTGAGCGCCGGGGTGATGTAGCGCTCGGCATTGGACATGGTTTGCTTGCGGGTGTAATCGTCGGGCACCTTGGCGAGGTGGGTGGTGGTGATTTCGATGAAGTAACCGAAGACGTTGTTGAATTTGATTTTCAATGAATCGATGCCGGTGCGTTTGCGCTCGTCTTCCTGCAGGCGGGCGATCCAGTCCTTGCCGCCGCGCGCGGCGCTGCGCAGATCGTCGAGTTCGGCCGACCAGCCGTCGCGGATGATGCCGCCGTCGCGCAGGTGGCCGGGCGGTTCGTCTGTTAGGGCGGCGGCGAGCAGGCTGGTGAGGGCGGCGAAATCGTGGAGATGAGTGCGGAGGTTGGACGTCTCGTCCGACTTGGCAAGCGGGCTTCCAGCCTGATGGAAAGTGCCAGAGCGGCGGGCTGGAAGCCCATCGTCCGCGACAGGCTGGCAGCCGGTCTTCCCCAGCGTTGTTAGATCCTCCTTGAGAGCCGGGATGTGGGCGAGCGAGGTGGCGAGCGATTGGAGGTCGCGGGCATTGCCGGACCCTTGGGAGAGGCGCGACGTGGTGCGCTCGATGTCGCGGATGCCTTTGAGCGACTCGCGGCATTTCGACAGCAGGAACGGTTCTGCCAGAAACGCGGCGATCAGATCCTGGCGGGCGGTCAGCGTTGTTAGATCGCGCAACGGGTGGAGGATCCAATCGCGCAGCAGGCGTGCGCCCATCGGGGTGGCGGTGCGGTCGAGCACGGCGAGCAGGGTGTGTTGCTTGCCGGCGCGCGACTCGACGAGGTCGAGGTTGCGTTGGGACGCGATATCGATGAGGACGTGATCGGCGCTTGCGCGCACATGCGGCGGGCGCAGGTGGTCGCACTGGCGGCGGAGTTGGTGGATGAGGTAATGGAGCACGGCGCCGGCGGCCCCGCTGGCGGCATATAAGTTGCCGCAGCCGAAGCCATCGAGCGAGTGGACGTTGAAATGGTCCTTGAGGAGCTGGGTGGCGTGCTCCGGGAGGAAGGCGTAACCATCGTACACCAAGCTGTTAGCGAGCGTGCCGAACTCGGCGGTCTGGTGGTCAGGGATGAGCACCTCGGAAGGGGAAATGCGGGCGATTTCATCATCCAACTGCCCGCGATCCGCGAACTCGGCGATGGTGAATTCCCCGGTGGTGTGGTCCACGCAGGCGAGCCCGCTGGATTTCGCGTGGCGGCACACGGCGGCGAGGTAGTTCGGCCGCTGGTCGTCTAACAGCGCGAGGTCATCGATCGAGCCGGGCGAGAGGATGCGGGAGATCTCGCGGGCGACGAGTTTGCCGGGTTGTGGTTCGGACGTTTGTTCGGCGATGGCGACGCGTTTGCCGGCCTTGAGGAGGCGGGCGAGGTAGCCCTGGGCGGCATGATAGGGGACGCCGCACATCGGGGTGCCGCCGCGTTTGGTGAGGGCCACGTTGAGGATCGGCGCGGCGGTTTTCGCGTCCTCGAAGAACATTTCGTAAAAGTCCCCGAGCCGGTAGAGCAGGATCACGTCCGCAGGCAGGGATTTGCGCATCGCCAGATACTGGGCCATCATCGGCGTGCTCGCAGGAACCGTCATGCCCGGGACACTGGCCTTGATCGCCCCGGGAATCAAGAAACCATGCGCCCCGGGGCGAATTTTGCTTGGTGACGAATTATTTCCGGACAACATGGATGTAATAGTCAACGTGCCGCGTGACTATCGACTATGGGTGGCGGCCACCGAACTGGCGTGGCAGGATCATTTGTCAGCCAAACCATCAGGAATCCGCCGGAGCGCGAGTCTCCAGACTCGCCAGCCAATGCGCCGCCATACCTATGTTCTGACCGCGCCCTGTGGATTGCCTGCGTGGAGCGCGGCCGTCCCGCCCAATACCGTTCAATTAAGCAGGAAGAGAAGAGGGTTTTAACCGCAGATGAACGCAGATAGACGCAGATGAAGAGAG
>JAPLUJ010000655.1:7887-8320 GCA_026397695.1 Verrucomicrobiota bacterium
AGAGATTTTTGATTTTATCTGTGTTCATCTGCGTCCATCGGCGGTTCGAATTTCTTAATTGAACAGGATTGGGCGAGCCGGCTCGGCTGAGCTCGCCGAACGCGCCCGTGCCCCTCTTCTTTTTTCTGCTCCAGACTCGCCGCCAATGATCCGCCGCCTTCAAGATAATCAATGAGCGACGCGCATCCCGTTGGGGACAAAGGCGGCGCGGCGAGCCGCCACGCCCTACGCGAATGAATTGTTGATGTCAGCAGATCCGGAGGGCCGCCGGCCCGGTGAGATATCAGCTACGCGAATGAATTGTTGATGTCAGAAGATCCGGAGGGCCAACGGCCCGCCAACATACCAGCCCATGGCAACGCCATGGGTAACGATCCCACCCATGAAATCGAGGGCTGACAGCCCGCCCCATGCAGCGTCGCAAATCTAACAT
>JAPLUJ010000024.1:0-4192 GCA_026397695.1 Verrucomicrobiota bacterium
GGGTCGCTCCGCGACCTTGGAACCCCAACCCGCACTGAACACCAAGCGAGGCTTCGCTCCCCTGAATTGTGTATAAAGACCAGGGACGCACCGGAGGGCGGGGAAATGGGGGGGGGGTGATGGAATCCGCCGGCTACTTAGCCTCCTCGTAGCCCACATTGACCTGCGCAGCTTCGCCGGGTTTGCCGGTGATGATGACGTTGAGCATGCGCCCGCCTTCCCCCTCGTAGGCGGTAATCAGGTTTTCCACGCCGTCCGTATTCATGGACGTGCGGCTGGCTTCGGTCATCTTGAGTTTGCCCGCCTCGGTCTTGAAAAACTCATCCAGTTTGCTGATCGACTCATCCGAGGTGGCGCTGTAGAGGCCGGTGATCTTCTCATCTTCCTTGTTTTGGAATGATCCGGTCGCGCTCTTCATTTTGGGGACCCTCGGCACCCAGGCGGGAACATTCGATAGATCCGATTTTCCGATTTGCGAGACGTTCCCCTGCGCGTCCTTCATCGTGATTTTCCCTTCGCCCACATCCTTGTAACTCATCGTCATCTCCTGCCCGTCCTTGGTACGGATCGTCATCTCCCCCTTGGCATCGTCCTGCGACACCAGTTTGATTTCGGGGTTGAGGCGCACCATCATTTCCGCCGCGGCTTTTTCCGGGTTGTTTTTGAATTCCGACAGGTCACCCACGCTCCGTTTGCACCAACCCACGAGCATGGCAACCACCACCACCGCAATTACGATCACCGTGCCACAGCCGATGCCCACCCAAGCGAGTGTGGGCATGCCTTTCTTCACGGCAGGATTGGATGGCGGCACGGGCGGGACGGGAATGTTTTCATTCATGCGCACCTGCTAGCCAAATCCCGCAGGGACATCCAGCAAAATCATTCCACCCCCCAGATCCAATGCATTGACATGCAGGAGAAGCCTGCCAACCACCGCGGCCACTGGCTGTCCGATCGGACACCAGGATGTTGCGGTGTCACGGGCATGCTTTTTATGGCGGGTTGCATTGGAGCCTTGCAGCAGAGGCATTGGAGAGGATCGGAGTGCGACGGTCTTCATTGGCCAAGTTGGATCTTATGCATTCTCCCACGCGTCACCCCATGAGCACGAACCGTCCATCGACCGCACGCCCACCCGAGGAACAAGGATGATGTCCTATGTAGGTATTCATATCGGCGCTCTAACGGTCAAGGTGGCCGCCCTGAGCGGTGATGACAGGATGGCCAAAGTGGTGACGCACCGGGGACTGGCATTGCAGGTGCTGGATGGCTTGCTCGACAGCACGGAGTTTGCGGACGCGGCTTATTTCGGGGTGTCCGGGCGTCTCGGTCACCTCTTGGAAGTGGCCGCGATCCAGCGGGCGATGCACGAGGTGCCGGGGGATTTCGACGCGGTGGCTTCGCTGGGTGGCGAAGCCTTCCTGGCCTATATCCTCGCGGACGGAAGGATCATCAACGTCCTGTCGCATAACAAATGTGCCGCGGGGAGCGGGGAGTTCTTCGTCCAGCAAATCGGCCGGATGGGCCTCGGCATGGAAGAGGCAATCCGGCGCTCTTTTGACGGCAAGCTGGTGCCGCTGGCATCGCGTTGCTCGGTTTACTGCAAGTCCGACATCACCCATAAACTCAACCGCAACGAGGCCACCCCCGAGGACATCCTGTACACCCTGCACGACGCCATGGCGAACAAGGTGCTCTCATTGTTAGAAAAAGGCCAGCGCGAACTGCGGCGCGTGTTGTTGATCGGCGGGGTGACGCGCAATGCGGCCATGGTCGCCGCGTTGCGCGGAAAACTGCCCGCGACGGAATTCGTGGTGTTGCCGGAGAGCGCGTGGTTTGAAGCCTGGGGCGCGGCGTTGCTCACGCGTGATGAACCGCTTTACCAGAAACCGCAGATCACCCGGCAGGCCAACTCCGGCCGACTCCCGGCACTCCATTTATATCGCGAACTCGTCGAGTTCATCGCCGCGCCGCCGTGGCAGGTGCCGCCGGCCGGCCCGCTGCTGTTGGGGGTGGATGCCGGGTCCACGACGACGAAGGCGGTGCTGATAGATCCTGCGACGCGTGCCGTGGTAGCCTCCCATTACGCACGCACCAACGGTGACCCGGTGGCGGCGACCCGTCAGTGTTTGCACGCGCTGGTTGCGGTGCTTGGCAACCGCCGTGTGCTGCGCGTGGCGACCACCGGCTCGGCCCGCGAACTGACCGGTGCCTATCTGGGCACGGAGCATGTTTATAACGAGATCTCGGCCCATGCCGCCGGTGCCCATCACTTTGATAGTGACGTGGACACGATCTTTGAGATCGGCGGGCAGGATTCCAAGTATATCTATTTGCGCAATGGGGTTCCGATCGATTATGTGATGAACAATGCCTGCTCAGCCGGCACCGGTTCGTTTCTCGAAGAGAGCGCGCACGGCGACCTGGGCATGGAGGTGACCGCCATCGCTGACCTTGCGCTGGCGGCACCCGCCCCGGTGCATTTCAAGGCGACCTGTGCGGCGTTCATCAACTCCGACATCCGCATCGCCCAACAGGAAGGTCATGCGCGTGAGAACATCGTCGCCGGCTTGGTCTATGCCATCGCGGCCAATTATCTCAACCGCGTCAAGGGGCCGCGCTGCATGGGCAAGAAGGTGTTTTTCCAAGGTGGCGTGGCCTTGAACCACGCCGTCGCATATGCATTCGCACATAGCGTCGGAAGGCAGGTGGTCATCCCGCCCAGCCCGGAACTGCTGGGCGCACTCGGGGTGGCATTGCTCGCGTGCGAACGATCCAGCGGTTCTCCGGAACATGTGACCGACCTGCTGGCTCTGGCAGCACCGGAGATGCAACTCGTCAACCGGTTCATCTGCAAGGCGTGCAAGATGTATTGCAGCATCGACCGGTTCGAAGTGGCCGGCCGCAAGTTTCCCTTTGGCGGGCGTTGCAGCTTGTACGAGAATGTGTGGAAACGGAAGTCGCGCACGGTGGCGGCGCCGGATTTGGTAGAGCGCAGGGCCGAACTAATGTTTGCCGGCCCACCGGTCACGGCGCAAGGCCAACGGGTTCGTGTGGGCATTCCCAAGGCACTCACCACACATGCGCTCTATCCGCTTTATGCGACCTTTTTCACCACTCTGGGCATGGAGGTGGTGTTGTCCGACATTGACCCGCAGGGTGAGTTGAAATCCAACGCCGGCTTTTGTTTTCCGGCCCAGATTGCCCATGGTGCCGTGCTGGATCTCGTGAACAAAGGTATCGACCTGGTGTTTCTGCCGCACGTGTCGCGCCTGCCGCATGTCAATGCCGCGCGCGATTGTTTTCTGTGTCCGATTAGCCAGGCAAGTCCGTATTTTCTGGCCAAGGCGTTTCACGACGCCCGGTTTCTCTCGCCGATCCTTGACTTCGCCAATGGCTATGCCGCCAGTACGGCCCTAACGGAAATGGCGGTCAAGGAACTGGGCTTGTCACCGGAACTCGCACGGCCCGCCTGGGCCACCGCCGTGCGCGCCCAGACGCGCGTCGAGCAAGCGCTGGGGGATTTGGGGCGCCGGGCGTTGGCAGAGGCGATCACGGCGGGCAAGCCGGCGGTTTTGTTAGCAGGGCACAGTTACAACGCGTTTTCGCCGGAGGCTTCACAATCAGTGGGGAAAAAACTCACCAGCATGGGCATCGCGACCATTCCGGCGGATTGTCTCGAACCGGTTGGGGAAGGCCCGACCGCGTGGCATTTCGCCAATCAGATCCTGAATGCGGTGGCCATTGTCACACAACATCCCAACCTGTTTCTGCTGTGTGTTAGCAATTTCAGTTGCACCATCGATGCCTTCACCCAATCCGTGATGGCCTCGCAACTGGGGGGCAAGCCCTATCTGATTCTGGAAATCGACGCTCACGCCGCCGACGCGGGCGTGCAAACGCGGTTGGAAGCCTTTCTCGACATCGTGCACAACTACCGTGCCGGCCAGTCCGCCGTCCGCGAGCCGTTTGTACCCTGCCGGGTCGGCCGGCACGGCGAGGTGATCCTATCTAACGGGCAATCCGTGCCGATCACCGACCCGCGGGTGAAACTATATTTCCCGAGCTTCTCGTTCTATCACACGCAGGCCATCGCGATGGCGGCCCGTTGGTTAGGGCTGCATACCGGCGAGGTGATTCCGTTAGACCGGACCCAGCTTGACCGCGGGCTGCAACACACGTCGGGTCG
>JAPLUJ010000024.1:4223-4881 GCA_026397695.1 Verrucomicrobiota bacterium
GCCAATTGCTTCACATGCACGAACACCGGCAGCCGGGTGAAATCTCTGGATAC
Source organism: Verrucomicrobiota bacterium (assembly GCA_026397695.1). GTDB lineage: Bacteria > Verrucomicrobiota > Verrucomicrobiia > Verrucomicrobiales > Akkermansiaceae > Luteolibacter. Next base: position 4,277 of record JAPLUJ010000024.1, read on the forward strand.
GCGATGGTGCGCGGAGGCGCGCCCTGTGTCGTGGATTGTTATATGGACTACTTCGAACGGTTCATCGCCGAACAGCGGATGGCCGAGGTGTTCCTGCCCAATCCCAACGCCGGCAACGACTATCTCGGCTTCGATGAAGCGAGTTGGATCCGCTGCCTGACGCCGGCGGTGCTGGTGGCGGACATTCTGGTGGAAATTGAACAAGTGTTGCGGGTCGTGGGTGCCAGCGGCAGCGTGCCGCATCTCCAGAAAGAATGGCTGCGCTTGGTGCACGGCGCCACCTCGCTGGAATTATTTCATGCGGAACTGCCGGGGATGATCAACCGTATCACTGCCTTGCCACGCACCCGTGATCCGCGAACCTGTCCGCGCGTCTTGGTGACCGGCGATTTTTTCACCCGCTTCAGTCCGTTTTTCATTGAAGGCGTGCCGGAGCTCTACGCCACCCAACGCATCATCCTCAAGCCGGTCGATTTGAGTGAACTCGCGCTTTGCAATGTCTATTTTGGCGTGGCGGCAACTGCCAGCGGCTGGGGCCTGCAACCGGGAGGACTGGCCCTGGCCAAGGCTTGTACCCGGGCTTTCCAGCCGGACGGCAAACAATA
>JAPLUJ010000053.1 GCA_026397695.1 Verrucomicrobiota bacterium
GATGCTCACCCAGTTCCAGAGCGCCTACGTGCCCTCGTTGATCCGGCGCAACACGGTCTGGACCTTCAAGGCGGGCAAATCGGTGTTCCTTCTGCGCGAGCCCGGCGGCGCGGTCTGGGTCCTGCAGGAATACACCAAGGCGGTCGATCCGAGCCTGACCCCCGACAACCTCGACTCACTGGGAAAGAAATACACGACCCTGCCCGAAGGTTGGACGTTCGAGACCAAAATCCTCGAAAAGGATCTCGTGCTCGACACCACCAAAGCGGGCGGATGGGCGGCCATCATCCGCGATGACCTGCACTGCACCTATCAGGGCTGCGGCTACGGCAAAGACACCAGCGCCAACTACATTCCGTAAACAAACACGACGGACAACACAAACAAACCAAACAACAAGAAAGATAAACGATATGCATAAGAAACTGAAAGAGATGAATCCGGTGGACGACTTCGTCACCCAAAACACCCCGGGCCTCAAAATCTGGGAAGAGAACTGGGGAGGCATGCAGTGCGCCTACCACATCTTTGCCCCGGGCACCGACTTCACGGAAATCCTGAAGGACAAGGGACTGGAGCACGACTTGTGCGGGGTTGAACATTGGGCTTACGTTTTGAAGGGCACGCTGGAGGTCATCTGGGCTTACGTTTTGAAGGGCACGCTGGAGGTCATCTACCTCGACGGGTCCGTGGATGTTTGCACCGCCGGGGAAGCGTGCTTCTGGCCGGCTCCGCACAACTTTAAGTCGAAGGATGGTGCCGAAATCCTCCAGTTCAGCACTGCGGGTGGCTTGGCTGATCAAGCCAAGAGAATCGTGGAGTTCATGACGAAACAGAAGGGCTGCTGCGGGCATTAGCAAATCCTACCTCGGGGCGCGGTTCTTCCGCGCCCCGACTTTACGCACTCGCTCGATAACGAAGCCGATCTCAACTAACACTTAGTCCATGAAAATCATCATCATCGGCGGAGTCGCCGGCGGCGCGTCGTGCGCGTCGCGTCTGCGCAGGCTGGACGAAAAAGCACAAATCATCATGGTCGAACGCGGGCCGTATGTCTCGTTCGCGAACTGCGGGTTGCCCTATCACGTTGGCAACGTGATCGAGAAGGAATCCAGTCTCCTGATCGGATCAGAGCAGATGTTCAAGGAGATGTTCGGCATCGACTGCCGGATCAACTGCGAAGCGATCGCCATCGATGCGAAGAACAAGACGGTGGATTTGCGCGACGCGACAACCGGCAACGTCACCACGGAATCCTACGACAAACTCGTGCTATCGCCGGGCGCGCCTTCGGTGCATCCGGCGCTACCCGGTATCGGTCTTCCCGGCATCTTCCATGTGCGCACGGTGCCGGATACAAGGGCGATCCGCGAGTGGCTCGACAAGGGAACTGATTTCCTCGCCGGCATGAGCAACTATGTGGGCATTCAGATGGTCAAGCCGGTGACGCGCGCAGTGGTCGTGGGCGGCGGTTTCATCGGACTCGAAACGGCGGAGAACCTCATCCATCGCGGCTTCCAAGTGACTTTGATTCAAAAAGGTCTCCAGGTGCTCGCACCGCTCGATCCTGAGATCGCCTGTCTCGTCGAGGGCCACATGCAAAGGCATGGGTTGAAGTTTGAACTCGATGACGGAGTCGCAGGTTTCACGCAACTGGAAGGCGGCGTGATCGAGGTGCAGACAAGTTCCGGCAAAACCTATCCGGCCGATGTCGTCATCCTCGCGATCGGCGTGCGGCCCGAAACGACGCTCGCGAAATCCGCCGGGCTCACCATCGGCGAACGTGGCGGCATCGTTGTGGACGAGCAGATGCGCACCAGCGATCCGGACATCTTTGCAGTGGGCGACGCCATCGAGGTGAAGGATTTCATGACCGGCGAACAAAGCCTGATCGCCTTGGCAGGTCCGGCCAACCGCCAGGGTCGCATCGCGGCGGATGTGATCTGTGGTCGTAATTCCAAATATCGCGGAACTCAAGGCACCTCGATCATCGGGCTGTTCGGCGGTGCCGCGGCCTGGACGGGTGTCAGCGAGAAAACCCTCATCCGCAGGGGAGATTCCGACTACGAAAAGCTCTACTTCTTCGGCAACTCGCATGCAGGCTACTATCCGGATGCGAAGTTGATGGGCTTCAAGGTAATCTTCCGCAAGTCGGATGGAAAACTGCTGGGTGCCCAAGCGCTTGGCGCGGATGGGCCGGCGGTGGACAAGCGCATCAGCGCGCTGGCGGCCTTCCTCCAGATGGGGGCGACCATCCACGACCTGGAAGAGGCGGAACTTTGCTATGCGCCGCAGTTCGGCAGCGCCAAGGATCCGGTGAACTTCGCGGGCATGATCGCGGACAACATCCTGAGCGGTGCCATGCCGGTGTGTCACTGGGACTCCGTGGATGGCGCGTTTTTGCTCGATGTGCGCAACCCGCCCGAACTCGCAGTCGAGAGCGTGCCCGGAGCCCTCAATATCCCGCTGCCGCAACTCCGCTCGCGCCTTGGAGAACTGCCGACTGACCGCGAGATCAAGGTCTTCTGCCGTTCCGGTCAACGGGGCCACTACGCCACACGCATCCTGCTGCAGAACGGCTTGAAGGCATCCAACCTATCAGGCGGCACCCGTTGAATTTCCGCATGATCGTCATGCCGCTGGTGGTTACCGTCTTCGCGATCCGCGGGCATTTCAGGGATGCCAGGGAAGGGAAGCCGCTTTTTCGATGGCCGTTCCGCAAAACCCGGGCAGAGAGCATTTATGTGCTGAAGTCGGGATTCAAGGATTTCGGCAAGGTCTTCATCATGGCCTGCCTGCTCGACACGATCTATCAGATCATGGTGTTGAAGGCGTTCTATCCGGGGGAACTGATCGTCGTGGCGGTCGTGTCCGCAGTGGTGCCGTATTTCATAGTCCGCGGTCCGCTCCTCCGCCTCGCCTGCTGGTTGAATCCTAAATGGGCCGGGAATGATAAGCAGAGCATGTCGCGATGAACTTCATCAAAAGACACTTCCCATGGCGGACATGCTAGACCAGACCTCAAAACAGAGCCGTTGGCCCGTGCTCTTCGCGGGATTGCGCGGGTTGACGCGTTCGGATCTTCCACGCGAGATCTCGGCCGGCGTGACTCTTGCCGCCCTGATGATTCCGCTGAACATCGGCTACGCGCAGGTGGCCGGACTGCCGCCCGCCGCCGGTCTCTACGCGGCCATCATTCCCCTGGCAGTCTTCGCCCTGTTCACCAGTTCCCGCCACTTGGTCACGAGTCCCGATGCCTCGATGGCCAGCCTGCTCGGAGCCACCCTTGTGGCCTTTGCCGCGCCTGGGGATCCGCTCCGCCTGCAATACGCCATGGCCCTGGCGGTGTTGTGTGCGTTGATCTTTTTCATCTTCTGGTTCTTCCGACTGGCGTTTCTCGCAAATTTCCTTTCCCGGGCCGTGATGGCGGGCTTCATCACCGGACTCGGCGTCGAAGTGTTCACCAACCAGATTAGGAAGATTCTCGCCGCTCCCCACGTGAGCGGGGCCACCTCGGGCCTGCTGGCGGCGGCGGAGCACCTCAAGGAGACCATGGCAACCTCGGTGAACACCGAGGGCTATTTTGTGGAGGTCATCGCCCTGTTCCATTCCATTCCGCAGGCCAACCTCTACTCGGTGGCGGTCGGCGTCAGTGCCTTCCTGATCATCCGGCTGATGAAACGCTATGCGCCAAAGCTCCCCGGGGCACTGGTGGCCTTGGTGCTGCTCACGACCCTTGTTGCGGTGCTCGATCTTCCGGCGAAGGGCGTCGGTGTGCTCGGCAACGCGGTCCCCTCGGGTATTCCCAACCTGAGCGTGCCGTCGATCCCGTTGGCCGATTACCTCAATCTGCTGCCGGGCGCTTTGGCCATCGTTGCCATTCTCCTGTGTGAAGGCCTGTTAGTGGTCCGCAGCTATAGCAACAAATACAACTACAAGGCCGACGGCGATCAGATGCTGTTTGCCTATGGCGTGGCCAATCTGGCCGCAGGCTTCAGCGGGTCCCTGATCACGGGCAACAGCCCGTCCCGCTCGGCGGCCATGGATTCGGCAGGCGCGCGCAGCCAGTTACCCAGCCTGGTGGCGGCCGGAACCATCCTGCTGGTGGTGCTGTTCTTCACCGATCTGCTGGCCTACCTGCCCAATGCGGCCCTTGCAGGAATCGTCGCCAACGCGGTGCTGTCATTGATTGAGGTCCATGAGTTCCGCGAACTGTGGCGGGTCCGCCGCTCCGAGTTCTGGATTGCCACCATTTGCTTTCTCAGCGTACTGACCCTGGGTCCGTTGCGTGCCGTCGTCATCGCCTTCCTCATGGCCACGATTGATCTGTTGCACCGTGCCTCCCGACCCGGCACGACGGTGTTGAAGGAGGCTCCGGACGGCAGTCATTTCGTCGATGGGGATGAAGAGCACACCGCCGACACGCCGGGCATCGTCATTTTTCGATTTGGTGCGCCGCTCTATTTTGCCAATGCCTCACTGTTTGAGGCGGAAGTGGAGAACGTGATCTCGCGGGCCGCTTCCCCGGTCAAATGGTTCGTGCTGGATGCGCAAGCATTGGTGGACATCGACACCACCGGCGAGCAATCCCTTCGCCAGGTGGCGACCCTCCTCGCAAAACGCGGTGTGACCTTCGCCCTGTCCCGCACCACCCCGCGGATGCGTTCCCTGCTGGCCCGGTATCACCTGCTGGACCTGATCGGAGAGAAACAGCTTTACCCGACCAATCGCCATGCCATGGCCGCATTTCGCATCGAGATGGGTGTGCCTAATACCATTCCGATCCAGCCCTGACAACATCCATGAAAACGGAGACGTCAATTCCCGGCAGCGCCTTCGCCGGCAATACCACTGAACCAGTAGTCATACCACCAGCGCCTCCATCCGATTCGGCATGGGAATTCCGTATCGAGCCCTATGCGTGGCTCACGGGTTTGAACGGAACCTTGGGCAGGGATCCGGTATTGATCGATATCGACAAGTCGTTTTCTGATATTGTCGGTAATCTTAAAATGGCCGCAGCCCTTCAGATGGAGGTCCGCAATGGCCGATGGGGAATTTGGGCCGATGGATTCTATGCGGCTCTTGGCACATCGGGTGATGCCCAATCGCCGCTCACCGGCAATGGCAAGATTGATCTTAAACAGTTTATTGGCGAATTGGACCTGGAATACCGGATCTACGAAAATACCAGCTCATTCATCGATCTCATCGGGGGCGTGCGCTACAACGCTCTGAAACTCGACATGGAGGTTGATGTGGCCGGTCCGGGCCCCGGTGCTGGCAAGTCAACCTCTGCTTCAGCCGAT
>JAPLUJ010000263.1 GCA_026397695.1 Verrucomicrobiota bacterium
GATGAAACGCATATCATCGCCTGGCCGCGGGCCGCATAGGCACTCCCAGCGAAGGCATGATCTATCTGGTCGCCGGCAAGGACTGGATGGCGCGGTTCAACCTGGCCTGGCTCCTGGAGAACTCGAAGGAGGGGAAAAAGTTATGGTCGGATCTCAATACCCTGCCCTCCTGAAACGGCTGTGCGCGATCATCGCGTGGATCGCGACGGCGGGCCTCCACCATGCCGCGCTTGCGGCAGAAGATCCGTCCGCCGGGACGGAGCGCTCCGGGATCCGGGAAACAACTCCCATTTCCACGCCCTCCGTTCCGGCCACCGGCTCTTCCAACGGCCTTCACCCCAAAAGCAAATCCCTAGCAATAGAAGACTGGTTCCATTGCGCCGCCAAGGCTCAGAACCTCACCCGGCCAAAAAGCCCTCGCGCCCTGGCCCGGCTCAGCGCGCCCAATAATCAGCCTCAAAAGAAATTAAAAATAACTCTTGATTGAATCTGATACTACTGACCCCTTCCACTTTATGCACCCAGTTACCTCTGTCGGGTTCAGTGTCACGAGTGGAAAAGCTGCGCTACCGCAGCGTGACACGCAGGCGTAAGAACGTAGTCCTAGCCCCACTCGCCGGATAGCTGGCCTGCCATGTTTCCGTCGAACCGGTGGCAATGCGGGTGTGGGTGACGTTGGTGCTCGTCCAGGCGGCTGGCGAGAGGGTGGGTGTGACTTCGACGCTGTAGATGAGATCCGCGCGGCTGGCCGGGCGCCGATAGGTGAAGAGCCAGTTACCGCCGGATTTGGCGAGGGTGATGCCGGTGGTGGCGGGAGTCCTGGGCGCGAGGCCGAGCGCGTATTTCAAGAGATTCGTGAGCCCGTCGCCGGCCGGAGTGGAGTCGGGATCACCCAGGAGCGGGTTGGCGAGTTCCGCAGGGCTGAAGTAGCTGGCCAGCCAGTTGGCAAAAGCGCCCGCGCGAAGCTGGAGGGCCAGGCGATCGCGCACCAAGCCGGTGGGATCCTGCGGATTCCAGAACGCTTCAAGGCTGGCCGTCCTGCGGAGGGCATCGACGGTGCCCGGCGGCGCTGAGGTGACGATGCTGATGGTCGTCGAAGCTCCGGGTGCGAGCTGGCTGGTATAAGTCCAGCCTTCGGCGCTTAACATCGCGGCGGTGATGTCGGCATTCTGCGCGTCGAAGTATTGCGCGGTCAGCGTCGCGTCGCCGCTTTCGGTCGCGGCGAGCGCTGGCAGGCAGGCGATGTCGCCGTTGTTTTGCAGGCGGACGACGCTCGTCGTTCCCGTGCTGAGCAGCGTGAGATCGAGCGGTTCCGGGGTGCCGTTCACGTCAGCGATGCCCTTGAGATACTTGATCGCGTCGCGCGCGAGGTTGGTGTAGCTCCCGGCCTTCGACTCGGGGGCCGCAGCGTGCGGGATGCCGTCATACCAGCTCTCGAAGAGATACACATTGGCCCGCCCGCCTTCGGCCTGGTGGAGCGTCATGCTATTCAAGCTTTGCGTCTTGTAATAAGCGTCCTGCGCGTCATTGCCGCCGCTCTGCGCGTCGGCATTGCTCACATTGCAGATCAGCGTGTGCCGCGCCCCACGCGCCTGGAGTTCCCGCTCGCAGGTGCGAATCTTCTCGCGGTTCAGCCTTGCCGATGCCTGATCGCCCCACGCGCCGAAATAGTCCCACGGAAAGTCCGTCTGGAGGGAGAAATAAGGGTGCGAACCCGCGGCGGCCATCCGCACGAAGGCGAGGATCACGTCGCGGCCATTGAACGAGAACGAGACGTTGCTTCCATTGACCTGGATGGGCACGCCGTTCGCGTCTTTGAGCGGGTCGTAGAGCAGGTTGTTCCACGCGCCCGCGAGCTGTGGGTAGGCGCCCCAATACCAATAGACAGACGAACTGGTGTGTCCGATCTTCAGGTGTGGGTTGTCGGCATAGTAAAGGTTGAAGACATCGCGCCAGAGCCCGCTGGTGAAGGGATAAGTGGTGCTCGCGATCGATAAGTCACCGGTCCACCACGCGATTTGATCATTCGCCGGCCAGCCCGGATGCACGCGGCAGACCGCCTCCATGTTTTCCATGTGATAATCGTGCGTGATCTGGCTCATCACGAGACCGAGGTTCTGTTGTGAGTTCAGGTGCGCGCCCCAGCCCGTGTCACCCTGGAAAGTCACCCACGCGTCGCCCGGCGTGTCGGTGCCGCCACCGAGTTCCACCCAGTAACGCGCGTTGAAGGGACGCAATTGCGCGGCGAGGGTTTGTTTGTCGGTCGCGGTCAGCCCGCCATAGCCGGCGGAGTGAAAGAAGAGGCCGTCCTGAAACCTTTTCACGAAGTCCCAGGGCTTCGTGGGATCGAGCAACTGCTGGTTCGTGGAAAGTCCGCCCCACCAGATCTCCGCGGGCAGCGGCCGCGGACGCACCGCC
>JAPLUJ010000749.1 GCA_026397695.1 Verrucomicrobiota bacterium
CTTGTGCGTGCGGAGCAGCGCTTCCAATTGCGGTCCCTCTGGCAGCAAACCTTCCAGAAACGCCGGGAACGCTGCGAAATCGTACGATGCGGCACGAACCGGCAGGGTCAAGGAAACCGGCGGCCCTGCATAACCGCCTGCGTAGAGGAATGCCCATCCACCGGAGTCTGCGGAGCACAGGTGCCCGGCCAAGCGGTCATGCTGATAGATGGCCGCGTTGCGCTGCAAGCTCATGGCACCGCCTCCTCACTCTGCTGCCGCTTCCACGCATCCACCAACGAACCGGCAGGTTCCAATCGAATATTGAGCACCCCGAGCACCGCTCGCAGATTTTTCCAACTCGCCCGTCCCTTCCCTGCCTCCAAATCCTGCACCACATTCCTGCTCACCCCGGCATACAGCGCCAGTTCCATCTGGCTCAAGCCTGCTTGCTTGCGATGGAAGGTGATCAACGAGGCCAACTGTGAGGAATGCATGGAATCTATGGCGAATGAAGTGGTTTCGCCCTGCGATTACCCGTCTTGTTTGAGCACAGCAAGAAGAATTGCATTAATAATCAAGCTTTTTTCGCGTTTTATCGGCAGGGGTCTTTGGATTGTAGTTGAGAACCATAAGACGTATTCAATCTGGCTCTAACCACCTTGTCCATGCGGGCGTGCACTTGGGGTGATCCGCGATGTGGACCGCTGCCACACGACCCGGATGTTGCAAAAATGAATAAAGCGCATAAATTCGCCCGTATCAACCACGACGCGACACCATCATGCACCATCAAGCGATCACACTCTTCGCGGCTCTAGCCACCTTGTCCCTGGGTGGGGTTGGATGGTGCGTGGCGGACAACAAGCCCCCCACGCCAGACACAAAACCCGCGCCCATACTCCTTCAGTCGAAAATTCCCGGCAACTACAAATGGCCTCCGGCCGATCAGGTGTTGGATCAGAATTCGCTGCCCGATCCCGCCGACAAGGATGAGTTGGACGCGGTGCTGCGCCGCATGGGCGCACTCATCAAGCATCTCAAGACCTTGCCGCGTTGCCCCGAACTCAAGACCGCCGAGGCGCGGCTTGCCGGGTTGAAGACCCGGGCTGGATTGCTAGAAGCCGGCGATGCCAAGCGTGAGCAGCTTCTGCTGGAAGCGTGCGAGCTGCAACGCAAGGTGGCCTTGGCCAATCCGTTGCTGGATTTCACCGACATCCTGTTTGTGACCCGGACCATTCGCCAGGCCGGACAAGAACCGGCTGGCGACCACATGTGTGACCAGTATTACGGGCAGAACGGCAAAAGCGGGGGCAGACTGTGCATTCTCAAAAACGCGTTTTCGGCCAACCCGACACTCATCGACGTCGTGCAAAACGCCAAAGTGCAAAACGGCCGGCTCGCCGGACAATCACTCATGGGCGGATCGTTTCTATCACCGGAACTTTCCTACGATGCCAAAACCATTTATTTCGCATGGTCTCCCGGATCGGTGGTTCCGGCTGCGGATTACTGGACCAAAAATTCGTCATACCATATCTTCAAGGTCAATGTTGACGGGACGGGCCTTGTTCAATTGACCGATGGCATGTGGGACGATTTCGACCCGTGCTTGTTGCCGAACGGCAGGATAGTTTTCGTATCCGGCAGGTGTTCGCGGATTCCGGGGACGGACGGAGGCCTGAGCTTTCTCCGGTGCGGACGCTATTGTCCCACCTATAACCTCCACTCCATGAAGGCCGACGGCAGCGACATATATCCCATCAGTTACCACGAAACCCATGAATGGCATCCATCGGTCAATAACGAAGGCTGCTCGTTTACACCCGCTGGGATTATATCGACCGGAATTTCAGCGCCGCGCACCATATATGGGTCTCCTATCCCGATGGCAGCGACCCCCGTTCGTATCACGGCAACTATCCCATGTGGCGCTGGGAGGGCGATCCTGTTAGCCCGGACGGCAGGAAGCTGCGGCCGTTTGCCGAGCATCAGATCAGGGCCATTCCGAATTCGAAGAAATATGTTGCGACCGCCGACGCTCATCACGGCCAGTCCTTTGGATCGCTGGTGCTCATTGACCAGAGTATAGAGGACGATGGCAAAATGTCGCAGGTCAAACGGATCACTCCCGAGGCGCCGTTTCCGGAAAGTGAAATCGGGTGCCGGACCGGATATATGTATGGCACCGCCTGGCCGCTCAGCGAGACGGATTATCTGTGCAATTACCAGAATGACATCATCCTTCTGGACGCGGCCGGCAACAAAACCATGGTGTATGCATGCGATCAGGCGGCGCAGGGGTTCCGGGCGATTGATCCCATCCCCGTCAAACGCCGTGCCACACCGCCGGTGATCGACGCGGCTCCCAACCCACCCAAAGCGACCGTTGCGGTCATGAATGTCTATACCTCGGATTTCACGTGGCCGCCGGGAACCAAGGTGAAATGGCTGCGGATCATCCACTATCTGCCGAAAACGACCAATGCACCCGATAGTCCGCGGATCGGGTTCGGCTCGCAAAACGCCGCGCGAATGTCGCTCGGCGTGGTGCCGGTGGAAGAGGACGGCAGCGCGTATTTTGAAGCACCGGTCGGCAAGTGCATCTACTTTCAAGCGCTGGACTCGCAAGGAATGGCCATCGCCAGCATGCGTTCGGCAACCTATGTCCATCCGGGGGAACAACTATCATGTGTCGGATGTCATGAGAACAAATGGCAGGCGGCGCAGCGTTCCGATGCGATGGCACTCAAGCGGCCGCCGTCGCGTATTCAGCCGGAATTCACCGGTCATCAATCCGATCCCACCCAGGGTGGCATACCATTCAATTATCATCTGCTCGTAAAGCCGGTATTCAACCAGAAGTGCATTCCATGCCATACCAACCAGGGCAAGGGGTTCATCTCGTCGGAGTATGCATCGCTGAAACCGTATGCCTATTTCTATAACGGTGGTGGTGACAATACCGGATCACGCGCCACACCCGGGAATTTCGGTGCCATGGCATCGCGTATGGGCAAAGCACTTCTGACGCCGGCGCATCGCGAGCGGATGGCCCAGGGCAAGTTCACGCAGGAGGATTTCCGCCGCATCGTGATGTGGCTCGATTGCGCGTCGGACGAACTCGGGGCCTACAGCGCGCCCGACCAGCAACGCGACGGCAAGGTGGTGTGGCCGGTTCTGCAGGTCAATTCCGCGGATCCGTTAGGTCTCAAACCGCTTGCCGCGGACCCTGCGGTTAAGCACGGCCCGGAGCGTCCGGTAGTTCTCATCAGAAACTCACAACCATGATATATATGCACAAGAATGTAATTACTGTAATGGCCGCATTGGTCACCCTTAATGGCGGGCTTTCCACACTGCATGCCGCGGAAAACAACACCCTCTGGCTGGACGAAATGAATTTGAGCCATGGGGTTTCCGGGTGGAACGGAACCCATGCCAAAAAAACCGTCGACAACAAACCCCTGACCTTGCGCGGCAAGGTGTATGAACGTGGAATCGGCACCCACGCGGCCGCAGCTCTGCGCATCGATCTCGACAAGCGCGGAGTTCGTTTCAAAGCCACCGTGGGGGTCGATGATGGAGTCGGCAGTCAGGGATCGGTCGAGTTCATGGTGAACAGCGACCGCAAGACGTTGTGGTCCAGCGGCATCCTCAAAGGCGGGGGTGAGGTCAAGTCATGCGACATCGATGTGACGGGCCTCCAATTCCTCGACCTGCTGGTGGACACCACGCCCGACGGATTCCGCAAAGATCATGCCGACTGGGTTGATGCCCGCATTGAATACCAAGGCGACAAAGCACCCGAGACAAAACCTTCGCCGAGGCCGCTGCGACTGAAGACTCAGATCACCCAGAGATGGCCTGCGGCTGACCAGGTGTTTGACAAGAATTCGCTGCCCGACCCCGCCGACAAGGATGAGGTGGACGCGGTGCTGCGCCGCACCGGCGCGCTAATGGCACACCTCAAAACCCTGCCGCGTTGTCCCGCCATGGATGCGCAGGAGAAACGTCTCACCGAGTTGAAAACCCAAGCCGGACAAATTGAAATCGATACTCCCAAGCGTGATGAACTGCTGCTGGAAGCGTGCCAGTTGCGCCGCAAGGTGGCCTTCGCCAATCCGTTGTTGGATTTCGACAAGATCCTGTTCATCAAGCGCCACTTCTGTCCCGATGCCGAAACGACAGGCAACCACATGTGCGACCAGTTCTTCGGCTTCAATGCGATCCGCGGCGGCGGCTTGTTCGTGCTGGAAAATCCCTTTTCCGACAAGCCGACGACGCGCAACGTGCTGGAGAAGTCGGTGTGCGAAAACGGGCGCTACAAGGGGAAATCGTTGACCTCGCAGGACGGATTTCTCGCGCCCGAGTTGAGTTTCAATGCGAAGGAGGTGCTGTTTGCCCGGACCGAAATCGCGGATAACGAGGGTGACCGCAAACGCTACGCGGGGCGGGGATTCGAAAGCAACACCTACAAGATTTTCCGGGTGAAACTCGATGGCAGCGGGCTGACCCAATTGACCGACGGTGTCTGGAATGACTTCGATCCATGTTATCTGCCGAGCGGCAGAATCATCTTCATCTCGGAGCGTCGTGGTGGCTTCGGACGCTGCCATGGCCGCCCGGTCCCCAGCTTCACCCTGCACTCCATGAATTCCGACGGCAGTGATATCGTCGCCCTGAGTCCGCACGAAACCAACGAATGGCAGCCGAGTGTGAACCACAGCGGCATGGTCGTCTATACCCGCTGGGATTATGTGGACCGCGGCTTCAACCAGGCCCACCACGGGTGGACCACCACCCCTGACGGACGGGATCCGCGGGCGATCCACGGCAACTTCTCTCCCAACCAGGGCGCACGGCCCCACTTCGAAATCTCGTTCAGGGCCATCCCGGGATCCAAAAAATACATGGCCACGGCAGCCTGCCATCACGGCCAGGCGTATGGTTCCATCGTGCTGGTGGATCCGCTGATGCCCGATGACAACGCGATGGCTCCGGTCAAGCGCCTGACGCCCGACCAGTTGTTCCCGGAAGCCGAGATCGGCACCCATGGCCCGCCCGCCAATTATGCCGCACCCTATCCGTTGAGCGAACATTTCTTCCTCTGTGTGTACGACCCTAACAGCAGTTCGAGCGCCGGCACGTCCAACAATTACGGCATCTATCTGGTGGATGCCTTCGGCAACAAGGAACTGGTGTATCGCGATGACCTGATTTCCTGTCTCGACCCCAGCCCCGTCAAACCACGCCCGGTTCCTCCAGCGATCCCCCATATGACCGCCGTGGGCAAGCCGCTCGAGTCCGGGGAGACGTTCGTGGCGCTGGATCCGAAAACCATCCCGGACTTCGGAACCGTAGGGCTGATCAATGTTTATGACAGCATCTATCCGCTGACGGATCTGCCGAAAATCACCGCCCTGCGGGTGATTCAGCTGCTGCCCAAAACCACCCCGATCGCCAACAGCCCGCGGATTGGTTTTGGTGATCAGAAGAGCGCCCGCATGGTGCTTGGAACCGTCCCGATCGAGGATGATGGCAGCGCATACTTCAAGATGCCGGCGAGCCGGCCGGTGTATTTCCAGGCGCTGGATGCCGATGGCGTGGCGGTGCAGTCGATGCGCAGCGCCACCTATGTGCATCCGGGCGAAACCCTGACTTGCCTCGGTTGTCACAATTCACCCACGAGCGGCTATGTCATGAATTCAAATCCGCCCAAGGCAATGCGGCGGCAGCCTTCGGAGTTGAAGCCAGATGTCGCGGGCTCGAAACCCTTCAGTTTCCCCATCCTCGTGCAACCGGTCCTAGACAAGCACTGCGTTCCGTGCCACACCAAGAGCATGGCCGAAGGCAAGAAAAGCCCGGATCTGAAACCAGGTGAAATGAA
>JAPLUJ010000732.1 GCA_026397695.1 Verrucomicrobiota bacterium
CGTGTGGAACGGCTTGCCCGGCTGGCTTTGCTTGATCAGCACCCCCCCCCCGGGCGCCTCGGCGCCCAGCGACGGCGTGACCCGCAGCCCGCTGCGGTCCTTGGTCAGGTCATACTGGCGGTAGGTTGACCCGTCCGCCAGCTTGTGGACGACCACGGCGGTCGAGCCTTTTTCCATTTCATCATTGATGTCCACGATCATGGTGTTGAAGGCCGCCTGGGCGAGCATTTCGGCTTTCCGGGATTCGGCTTCAAGGTGGTTCGTCTGGCGGTTGAGGGTAACAATCACCAGCAGTGAAACGGCGAGCACGGCCAGCAGGCCGAGCAGACTGATCACCACCACCAAGGATATGCCCGGCGGTCGATGGCGGCGCCTGCCATGGTTGTTAATATATATATTCATACATATGGATGATTGCTCATTGCTGTTGTTAGATATATCAATGTTTAACCGGTTCCCATTGCACTTCGAGCAACTTGCCGGTGATGCGATCGATGGCGAAGTGGATCCAGTAGCGGCGTTCGGCGGAACTTTGGAATTGCTTCAGGTCGGTGGCGCTGGGGGTGAGCTGGCCGCTCTGCACCAACAGATCGAGCGTGAAGTTCCAGGCCCGGCAGGTAGTGCCGTCGGCGAGCGCGCGGGTCACCGCCTCGCGGCGCGCCTTGATCGAGCGGTCCTCGGCCTTGTTGAATGTGTTAGACAGGGTGGTGATCAGGCTGGTGGCGGCCGCGCTGCTGCCCGACGGGCGGGAGACCAATTCCGATTTGGAGAGGAGCGGGCCGCCGGTGGTGCCTGTGGAGCGGATGGAATTGACGAGCAGGTTGGCCAGGGACTTGGCATCCGTCGCGTTGATATAATTGCCGTTGTCGCGTGCGGTGCCGCTGATGAGGGCCGCGATCACCTCGGGTCCGGCGGCATTCAGGTTGACGCGGCCGGCGACCATCTGGGCCGGGCGCTTGCGCAATTCCGCGGCGCTGAGGGTTTCCTCCGCAGGATTCTCATACAGGCAGAACACCTCTAACAGACCGGCGTCCGGCGACACCGCGCTGAGGAAGTCGATATCGCGCCACGGGGTGCCGCGGAACGCATACGCGAGTTCCGCCACCGAGCGGAACGGTCGGTTGAGGATGACGGGCCGACCGGCGGTGGATTCCGCGGTGGACAGCGCGCCGGTATTGCTGATAGCGTAGCGGGTGGACATCGGGTTGCCGATGGCCGTGCTGTTATATTCGTTGAGCGCCGCCACGCCGGGCCGCAGCACGTCATCGGGATCCTTATAGCAGAAGGACAACGGTTCGGCCCAGGCGACCTCGTTGTTCTCCGCCACCGCGCCCGGGTTGTAGGCAACACCCCAGCTGATTCCTCCGGTGATATTCCAACCGGTGTTGTCTGCCGGACCGCTCCAGCCCGGCGTGACGACCTCGGTACGCTGTTTGCCGTAGGCCAGGGCGCAACCCTCCCGCCATGTCGCCGAAAGGGGGAAGGCCGACCAATCGACGCTTGAAACGCCGCTGTAGAGGATCGTGGCCAGTCCGCCGAAGCGCGCGGTGCGAGGATCTATCAGATAAGAGCACCAGATGTGGGATTCGGTTTGCCAATCAGGGTCTTGGCAGACGTAGAGTCTGACCCAGTTGCTCTGGTAGGTGAACTCGCCGCGGTGATAGGGTCGCCAGGTGCCATCGGGAGCCAGGTATTGCAGGAGTATCTCAATCGGATCTCCGCGGAAATAGCTGACACCCAGCCTGCACCCGCTGTTGGCCCGCGGATCGTTTTCGATGCGTGCGGTCAACGCATAGCCGAGCAGGAAGCCGGCGACCTTGGAGAACGAGTTGGGCAGTCCGCCCCAGCGGAGATCCGCGTTGCGCACCGGGATGAGTGGCACATTGCCACCAATCGAGTAGCCGGCGATGGTACCGTGTTCGGGCGAATGCACGGTCTGGGGTTCACGGAAAGCGGTGGAATCCTTGGGCACATCGAGCTCGATATATTCGGTTCCCTTGAAGGTCTTGGGGAAGAGTTCCGGATTGGTGACCCGGTAGTTAGGCGCGCCCCAGTAAGTATAGTCGCCCGCCACCAGGCGGGAATCCCGATTCCAACTGGGTGGTTCGCCCATGCCGGGTACCCTCCATCCGCCGACCATCCAGAACACCGAACCACCGCCGGTGACATCGACGTGTTGCGGGGCGATCCGGAACTTGGTCGGACCGTCGAAGTTTTTCACCACCTGATGCGGTCGCCACAGCATCGGCTGCATGACCATCGAATCTTCGTAGGCTTCGGTGGAGGCCACCGAGAAGGTGCCGTCATCATTATTATAATGATATACCTTCACGTCTGCCAGCACTTTGCCGCGGTAGGGGATCGCCGCAGCGCGGCACAGATATGGCACGTCCTCCTTGCCGAAGGCCCAATAAGGCCGCACCGGACCGGGCAGCATGATGCCTGTGGGATAACTATCCGCGTCGTATTGGTCGATGATGCAGGCGCCGAGTTCGAGGATATTGAGGTTGACCGAGGCGTCCACCCCGCCGAGTTGATGCATGGAAAGCTTCAAATCGAGGTCGTCCCAACCCCTGCCGGCGAACTGCCGGCCGAGGCTGCCGCACAGCACGGTGGCGCGGAGGATTTCGAAGAAGTCCGGCTCGCGGTCGGCGGGTACGTCCTGCAGGGTGTAGAGGTCGCCGTTAGAGCGGGCATGGATGTATTTCCAATAGGTGCCCTGCCATTCCAGGCCGAAGAATCGCTTCGCTTTTTCCGCATCGACGGGCTTTGAGGTGGTGGGGGTGGCGACCCATTTCAGGCGCTCTAACGGGAAGCGGCGCGGCAGCATTTGGCGTTCGCGTTTGGTGTCGTAGGCGGTGAGGTCCGGGTTGACGGTGAGGTCGGCGCCGAAGGCGTCGTTGCCGCCGCCAGCCGCGTTGCGGGCGATTTTCGGGCGGGCGGGGTCGGGGCGGTAGGTGGGCGCGTTGAGGTCGCGCGAGAAGTGGGTCAGGAACGGCAGGGTGTCCTCCGGCAGGGCGGGGGGTTGTTTTTTGGCGTAGTCTAGCAAATCCTGGCGGCTCAGGAAAATGTTGTCATTGGCGGCCATTTGTTGCCAGCCCGAGCCTTCCGACTTGCGCAGGTATTCATCGTGACTGGTGGTGAGGCCGGTCGGGGTGGTGACCGGGGTGCTGGCCGTCCATTCGTGTTTCCACTTGGCGAGTTGGGCCACGCCGGCGGCATTCATGCCCGGCAGGGTTGCCACATCCGCCATCAGCAAGGATCCCTTGGAGCCCACTTGTTCCGCGTCGGGCGGGCCGGTGGGATGGCCGGCCACATTGATATCCAGCAGTCCGGATGTATCATAGAGGTTATAGGCATAACGGCCGATCACAAACTTCGGGTTGGCCACTCCGTCGGTGTCTTTTTTCTTGAGTTCGGCACTGAAGGAAAGCGGGTTGGCACCATTGCGCGAGACATAGATCCAGGTCGGGGCGCTGGTGTCGGTGAAGGATGCGCTGGAGGCGAGAAACTTCGGCAGGTTCCACTCGCTGGCCGGGATCGGATCGGGGCCGGTGGCCACCGTCGAGGCGCGCGCCGGCGGCGCGTCCCTCCACGTGTGGAACGGCTTGCCCGGCTGGCTTTGCTTGATCAGCACCCCCCCCCCGGGCGCCTCGGCGCCCAGCGACGGCGTGACCCGCAGCCCGCTGCGGTCCTTGGTCAGGTCATACTGGCGGTAGGTTGACCCGTCCGCCAG
>JAPLUJ010000304.1 GCA_026397695.1 Verrucomicrobiota bacterium
ATATCATGTGCCTCATCCCCGCCTGCTTCATCGCCTACCTGCACGCCCAGGACACCGCCCCCTTCGGCCTCGGCCCGTGGGCCTATGTCGCCTGCGTGCTCGGCATCTTCGTCACCGTCCAACAAATCAACTCGCTCGTCACCGCCCCGAAAATCGTCGGTGATTCCGTAGGCCTCCACCCGCTCACCGTCATCTTCTCGATGTTGTTCTGGTCGCTGGTGCTAGGAGGCTTTGTCGGCACCTTGCTGGCCGTCCCGATGACCGCTGCGGTGAAAGTGTTGTTCCGGCGTTTCATTTGGGTACGGCAACTGCTCGACCCACCGGAATTCGATTGAGTAAGTGCCCCCGTTTCACGCTGCCGGAATTTTCCCCCCGGATCATCCCGGCCCGGCGCGAAACGAGAGGCGAGACAAAATGGCCTCGGTTTTCACCATGACAAGTGATTTTTCCGCTGATTCTGAAATTCTTGCAAACAGTGCGGATTTCAGGGTTGCAGGCGTTTGCGGATCGAGGCGGTGGCTTTCTGCAGCAGGACCCTGAGTTCGGCATCCGCTCCGGGTGCTGCGGCTTCCAACAACGGCAAGCTGTCCTTCCCTCCCACTCGTCCGAGCAGGCGCACGGCGGATTGCCGGAGCATCCCATCGATCTTTGGAAAACGGCGGATCAGAGTCACCTCGGCGGATGCACCCAGATCTCCGTAGAGGGTTTCCCAGTGCGTCGGATTGCGGAACCACAATTCGTCCAGCACGGGTGCCACCGCAGGGTTTTTTTCCTTCACGATCAATGAGATCATTTCCTGCGGCACCTCCGCCTTCCGGGCGATCAATGTCTTGACCTCTTGCAGCGCGACATCACCTGCCGGGCCGGGATGCTCGGACCACACCGCCAACGCGCGACAGAGGTCACCCTTGAAAGTCACTCCTCGCGCACCGAGCAAGGTGATGAGCTTCCGGGTGATGTCGGTGCGATAGATTTTGGGCTCTGCATCCGCCAGCCGCTGGACCGCACGCGCAACCCGCTCCAGATCGATGCAGTCCAGTTCCTTCATATTCAGGTCGTAAAACGCGGGATGCCCCTTGTCGGTGAGTTTCTCGATTGATGCGCCCACAAAGCTTGAGTTGTTCACACGGATTTCCAGCACCGATATTTCCTCATATATCTTCTCCAAACTGCCCAGCGCGGAGGCGATCTTCGCCATCTCATCCAGCGACTGCGTGATCCCCGTGACGACCATCAGAAAATCCCCGCGACCACGGGAATAGTAATGCGATTGCGGGTCCGCGTCGGTGACCCGCAGCATGTAATCCCGCACCAGAAATCGGTTCTCTTCGCGCAATCCCCTCAGCCAAAGCCCCACGGCGTGTTTGGTGGCGTCCTCCCGGGCAAGACGTTCGATCTCGGCCGCCAGCGGCGCAGTGCCTATCAGGTTGCGCAGCTCGTCAAGCGCCATGCTTTCAGCACTGGCCTGCGCGGCTTGTTGCGGGACCGGCGGTGATCCAAGCGACGAGTCTGGTAGAGGCACCGATCCATCCGTAAAGAAAAACGGCAGCGCCAGCAAACCCGCGCCCATCAGCAGGCCAAACCCGCCGGCCTTGCGGCGTGCCCGCGGATTGGCATAAACCAGCAACACAAACCCCAATAACCCGGAAAAACCTGCCATCAACAGCCGGTTGTCCGTCGTCATCCCATCCAAAGTCCCGCCCCGGCGCGTCCCGAAGATCAACAACAAGGCCATGACAACCATGCCGGTCACCCCAAGAATCCCCGCAATCACCCGTTGTGGTGCAATCGGTTCAAAGGCCGAGGGGTCTGGAGCCTCGGCGTAGCGCATCTCCGCAAAACCTGCAACCTCCGGCCCCATGGCTAACGGAACCCGCTGAAATCGATTGATCTTCGCGTTTTTCCTCTCGCCGGGATAGAATTTCTTCCCCCGCACAATCACCTCATCGTTGATCCTGAACCGGTGCTCGCACCCTCCGCACTCGACCGTCCGTCCGCGCAGGTCGTCCGCCACCTTGAAGCGCTGGCCACATGAGGGACAGCGAATCAACAGCAGTACATCGTCCGGATTCAAGGCAGACATCTTGGTGCAAAGAAGCTTGATGGATAATCCGCAGATTGCAACCCCAAGCGTCGCTATCGCATTGCCCGCTCCCGAACGGCCCGGCAAAGCACCATGGTTTTCCCGCATGGACCAAAGTGCGGGCTTTACAAACCGCCGCCTGCCGCTCATCGTCCCGCTTCCACAACCACGGAGAGGTGGCTGAGTGGTTCAAGGCACCCGATTCGAAATCGGACGTAGGGTGAAACTTACCGTGGGTTCGAATCCCACCCTCTCCGCCCCTGCCTTTACAAGAATGAATGAATGCTAGTGTTCTGTCGCAGAAATAACTATTCATTTATGCCACCTTGCGTTTCTTGCGGTTCGTGCAGCCAGGGC
>JAPLUJ010000751.1 GCA_026397695.1 Verrucomicrobiota bacterium
GGTTGTTCATCGTGTTGCTCGCGGAGAATTGCCGGGTTCCATTTGACGATCCTAACACCCACCTTGAACTGACGATGATCCATGAAGTCATGGTGCTGGATCACAGCGGACCACCGCTGGCCGTGATTCTGCATGGGGCATCGATGAAACTGCTTCTTTTCACGGTGGTGCTGACGCAGGCGGTGGTGCCGTTATGGCAACTCGGTTCGCTCGCGGCCAGCGGTTTGCTGGCGGGCTGCGTGCTGGGCGTGACGGTGGCTATCGGGTTGGTCGAGTCGCTGCTGGCGCGCTTCTCATTCCGGCGGGTGCCACTGCTGCTGACCACGGCATTTTTGTTATGTTTGTTCGCCCTGCTGGTGGCATGGAAAGGCGGCGGGTCATGAATGCCAATCTCAATCTGCTGATCGGCCTGGCGATGGGTCTCAATCTGATATCACTCGGCACAAGCCGCTTGCCCGCGCTGATCCGCGCGATGTCGGCGCAAGGTGTGATCCTCGGCGTGATGCCGGTGCTCATGGGACATGATCTTGACTGGCGGGTGGTGCTCATCGCGCTGGCGACGATTGCCGGCAAGGGTATTGTGATTCCCAGTTTGTTACGGCGCGCGATGCGCACGGTGCAGAGCGACCGCGAGCTTGACCCGCTGATCGGTTTCGTGCCTTCGTTGTTGCTGGGTGCCGGCGGCACCATCGCCGCGTTGGCGTTGGCGCATCTGCTGCCGTTGTTGCCAGAGCACGCGGGCACCCTGCTGGTGCCGGGGGCGCTGGCCACGGTGCTCACCGGGTTCATCCTGCTGATCGGACGCGCCAAGGCCATCTCGTGAAAATGGCATCTATCTTTTCGGTTTGTTGCTCATCAAGGCCATGCCACTGCTGGTGGAGGCGGGCGTGCTGCTAGATATCACTGTGGGTGTGTTCATCATCGGCATCATTGTGGACCGCATCCAACGGGCTTTCGATTCGCTCGACACCCGCAAACTCACCGCACTCCGGGAATGAAATCACTGCTCCTGCTCATCGTTCCACTGATAGCTGCGGTCATCTCCGCCGCGTGGCCGTGCAATCGCACCCGGCCCCTGCTACTGCCTGTCACCGGCCTCATCCATGCCGTGCTGTGTGGCTGGTTTTTTATCGATCCGCCGCCGGTGGATCCGGGCGCCTGGCTGGCGTTTGATCCCTTGGCGCGGGCGGTGTTGCCGGCGGTGTCGGTGTTGTTTTTGGTGTGTGCTTGGTATGGGGTGGCCTATCTCAGGGTACGCTCCGAGCGGCCCAACCGTATTTTCGTTGCGGCGCTGTTAGCGGTGCTGGGTTTGTTAAGCGCGGGGCATCAGGCACGGCATCTGGGATTGTTGTGGATCTTTACGGAAGCCGTCACGCTGGCGGCGGTGCCGCTGCTGCATTTCAATGGCACGCCGCGTGCCTTCGAGGCGACTTGGAAATACCTGCTGGTCGGTGGTACCGGCATCGCGCTGTCGTTGTTAGGATCACTCTGTCTCGGTTATGCCTCGTTACATGGTGGCGGCGAGGGTGATCTAACGTTTGTGGCGCTGATGTCGCAGGGGGCGGGGTTGTCGCGTCCGTGGGTACTCATCGCGTGGGTGTTGTTGCTGGTGGGTTATGGCACGAAAATGGGCCTTGCGCCGATGCACACGTGGAAGCCGGATGCTTATGGTGAGGCGGCGGGCATCGTCGGCGCGATATTGGCTGGCGGGGTTACCACCGTGGCGTTCACCGCCATCCTGCGGATTCACGCCGTGGTCGGAGCTGCGGGCGCGGGCGCCATCGCCGGTCACACCCTGTTAGTGATCGGTTTGTTCTCGATGTTGGTGGCGGCGTTGTTTCTGCTAGGGACGCGCGATTTCAAGCGCATGCTGGCGTATTCGAGCGTGGAGCACATGGGGATACTGATGATTGGCGCGGCGTTGGGTCCGGCGGGTGTTGCGGCATCCCTGTTTCATGTTTGGAGCAACAGCCTTACCAAGGGTGCGTTGTTCCTGAGTGCGGGCAACATCCGCCGCGCCGCCGGATCCGCTTCCATGGATGAGGTGAGGGGCATGAACATCCTCACGCCATGGTCGGCGGCGATTTTTGTGACCGGCATGTTCGCCGTCACCGCGTGCCCACCATTCGGGCCGTTTTTCAGCGAGTTAAAAGTGGTTAGAGCAGCGTTAGATACCGGGCATGGAATCGCCACCGCCATGTTCCTTGGGTGCCTGTTGCTGGCATTCTGCGGACTGACCCGGGTGGTCTTTGGCATCGTGGACGGCCGCCCGCGAAACAACGCCCAAGCCAGTGGCAGGCGCTTTGTGGAATCGGCGGGCTTGATCCTGCCGCCGCTGGTTCTGTTAGGATTGTCACTGTGGCTCGGCCTGTTCCAACCGGCGATGTTTCATGACGCATGGGCCGCCGCCGCCGCCCAGCTTTACCCATCCCCATGAGTGCCTCGACTCGATTTGCCCTGTTAGCAAATGCCACCAGCCTGCCATGGCCGGATGTACCCGCATGGCCAATGGCTGATTTCATCCGCGCCACCGGTGCCGAGATCACCCGCGGCGCGCGCCTGTGCTCGTTGTTCGGCGTGCCCGATGGGGGTGGCGTGCAACTGGTCGCGGTGCTGGCCTTCGATGCTGATAGCACGCTCGCTGTCGGACGCAGCACGCCGAGCACCGGTGGGTTTCCCTCGCTGACCACCACCCATCCGCAGGCGCATTTGTTTGAACGTGAGATCTGTGAGCAGCACGGCCTGACACCCGAGGGCCATCCGTGGCTCAAACCCGTTAGACGCACCGACGGCAGGGCTCCTGCCAACGGTGGTTTTTTCCGTGTGGGCGGCAGCGAGATTCACGAGGTGGCCGTCGGTCCGGTCCATGCCGGCATCATCGAACCCGGGCACTTCCGCTTCCAATGCGCCGGGGAGGAAGTGCTGCATCTGGAAATCGCGCTTGGCTATCAGCACCGCGGCATCGAAGAGGCGCTCACTGGTGGTCCGCATCGCGCAACGCTGATTCAGATGGAAACCATCGCCGGCGATACGAGCATTGCCCATGCGACGGCCCACGCACATCTGATGGAAGCACTGGCGCAATCCGAGGTGCCGTTGCGCGCGCAGTGGCTGCGCGCCATCGCGCTCGAACTCGAACGCCTCGCCAATCACACGGGCGACCTCGGCGCGCTGGCGAACGATGTGGCGTTTCTCCCCACCGCTGCGGCCTGCGGCAAAATCCGCGGCGATTTCCTCAATCTAACGGCCATGTTGTGCGGCAACCGCTTCGGCCGCGGGCTGGTGCGCCCGGGCGGCTGCCGTTACGATCTGGATCCCACGCCGGCCCAACAATTGTTAGAACGGCTGATACCCGTGCTGGCCGACACCGCGCGGGCCGTTGCGTGGATGTGGGACGCGGCATCGGTGCGCGCGCGCTTTGAAAACGTCGGCACGGTGACGGCTTCGCAAGCCGCCGAGGTCGGCCTGGTGGGTCCTGCGGCGCGGGCCTGTGGGTTGGTGCGCGATGTGCGCTACGATCACCCGGTCGGCTGGCATCGCTTCGCGCAGGTGCCGGTGACGGTGTGGCCGGATGGCGATGTGTTTGCCCGTGCCCGCGTTCGTTCGCTGGAAATCCAGCGTTCGGGTGAGTTTCTTCGCGACCAACTCGGCACACCTCCCGAGGACGATTTCCGTTGCCAACTCGCGGCTCCGGCACCCGACACACTGGCGGTGGCGCTCGTCGAAAGCTGGCGCGGCGAGGTCTGCCATGTCGCCCTAACAGACGGTGCCGGGCGTTTCCGCCGCTACAAGATCACCGATCCTTCGTTCCATAATTGGAGCGGGCTCGCCTTGTCGCTGCGGGGTACCGCGATTGCGGATTTTCCCATCTGCAACAAGAGCTTCAACCTTTCCTACTGCGGCTTCGACCTCTAACCGAAACCCACCGCCATGTTCATCACCGACACCCTGCTCCATCGCCTGCAACGCGGTTGCGAAACGATGGCATATCCGCATGGACCGGCCCCCGCACTGCCGGAGCGCCATGGCGGAGCGCTCAAAGTGGACTCTGGCAAATGCGCCGACGGCTGCGCCGCCTGTGTGTCGGTTTGCCCCACGCAAGCGATCACCCGCGTGGCGGAAACAGCGGTGGTTCTGGATCTCGGACGCTGTGTGTTTTGCGCCGCCTGCGTTGAGGTTTGCCCGCACGGTGTCATCACGCAAACCGGCGACCACCGCATGGCCGCGAACCGCCGCGAGGATCTTTTGTTAGGCGCGCCCGGCCACGAACAAGTCCGCCTCGCCGCCGCCCTCGACGAAAAGCTGCGCAAGCTTTTCGGCCGTTCGCTGCGCTTGCGCCAGGTCAGCGCCGGCGGCTGCAGCGCGTGCGAGGCCGATACCAACGTGCTTGGCACCATCGGCTGGGATCTCGGGCGTTTCGGCATTCAGTTTGTCGCCTCGCCGCGCCATGCGGACGGTCTGTTAGTAACCGGTCCGGTCAGCCAAGCCATGGTGTTGGCCTTGCAGAAAACCTACGCTGCGGTGCCGGATCCCAGGATTGTGATCGCCGTGGGTGCCTGTGCGATCGCCGGCGGCCCGTTTGTCGGCCATCCCCAGGTCAACAACGGCGCGGCTGCCATCGTGCCCGTCGATCTCTACATTCCCGGTTGCCCGCCACACCCTCTAACGATCCTGGACGGCCTGCTGCGGATGTTAGACAGGCTGGAAAAGCCACGCCGCCCGTGATGACCAACGGATCGAATGGATGGTTAGGTAGAGCGGATCCGGTGCGCCATCGTGTATGATTACCTTCTCAAGTCCTGGCAATCATGCGTGTTGCGGACACCCCCAAGCTATTCTCTAGCAATAGTTCCGCGAGTCTGGCGTCTTGCGGTCCTTGGGCAGCGCTCAGTCGCCGGCGGCTGATGCGCTGAGTGTGGCTGGCAGCGGGTCGAGGCCATGATACGGGAAGATGTTGTTAGCAACGCTGGCGATGGTGGCCAGCAGTTCGGGTTCGACCGTCCGGCGTTGTTCCGGCGTGACGGCCAGCGCGGGATCGCGCAGGCCGCCAATCCATTCCGCGCTGGCGAGCATGCAGCCACCCATGCCGGCGCTGAAATCGTGTTCCTCCTCGCCGCAACACGTGCGCCATGCCGTGTTCTCGACGTGATAGCCGCCGCCTCCGGAGATCAACAGCGGCTTGCGCAAGCGCAACAAGCGGCCCAGCGCGTCCATCAGCGCGTTGTTAGTCAGGCACAGGTGGGTGAGCGGATCGCCTGCCAGCGCGTCCATCCCCAACTCCAACACGATGACATCCGGGTTGTAAGCCTGCAGCAGTGGCACGGTCACCCGGTCGAAGGCCAGCAGGAAGGCGTCATCGTAGATTCCGGCGGGCAGCGGGACGTTGACGTTGTACCCCAGCCCCGGGCCCTCGCCGATTTCGTTCTCGAACCCGCCCCATGGAAACAGGGTCTTGCCGCTTTCGTGCAGCGAAATGGTTAGAACATCATCGCGCTCGTAGAAGGCCGCCTGGGTGCCATCGCCATGGTGCGCGTCCACATCCAGGCAGGCGACCCGCTGGCCGGCCGCCGCCAGACGCATGCAAGCCAGCACCACATCGTTCAGATAACAGAAACCCGACGCCTTATCCGCCATCGCGTGGTGAAACCCGCCCAGCAGGTTGAAGGCGATGTCGGCCTTGCCCGCCAGCAACAGGTCCGCCGCCGTCAACGCCGCGCCGCACGCCCACGAGCCGTATGAGAAAAGGTCCTTGAATACCGGCGTGTCCGGCCCGCCGATACCCATGTGCAGGCCATCGACCGTTAGATCGCCTGCGGCGGCCCGTTGCAGTTCCTCCAGATAGCGAGCGGTATGAAATTCCTGAAGTTCGGCCATGGTGGCCATCCGGGGCTCCACTTCCGCTTGATGATCACCGCCAATCAAACCGAAGGACAAAAGGCGCCGGCGCGTCTGGCCGGCACGCTGCGTCTTGAACGGGCAATCCGCAGGATAGCTCAAGCGTTCGATTTCCGGCGTATAGACGAATGCCAGTTTGTGAGCGATCATGATGTTGGCTCCGGGTTGTTGCTGGGGTTGCTGATAAGGTCTCAAGATACGCACACAATCCTGCTTGTATTCATTGTTGGCGTTTTCTGTGCCTCATTGCGGCTAACTGAATGGATTCCACCTCAGGGACTGCCCGGCATGTTACTCGAAATCCATTTCGTAACTGAAAACGTTGTCGAGAAACCGGGTCTTGATCTTGCAGTTGGACTTGTTGATGACCGCCTGCATCGCCTTGTTTTCGAGCAGAACCTCGGCCGTGAACCCGCGAATCCCGTTGCGGCGGGCGATGCGGATGAGATGCAGAAACAAAAACGCGCCGATGCCACGGTTCTGCCACTGGTCATGCACCACGAAGGCCACTTCCGCCAGGTTCGTCTTCGGATCGAGATAATAACTGCCGATCGCGATGATGTCATCACCGTATGCTTCGGGCAGGGTGCCGACAATGGCCACGTCGTTGCGGTGATCGATAAACACGAAGTCCTGAATCTGCCGGCGCGGCACGAAGCGCTGATGGCTCATGAACCGATAGAAAATCGTCGCCTCGGATAGCCGATAGAACAACTCGCGCATGCGCGGCTCGTCGGTCGGGTGAATGGGCCGGAAGTTGATGAGCGTGCCGTCGTTGAGCAGGTAGGTGGTGCGCAGTTCCTTCGGACCCACCAGAATCTTGCCTTCCAAGTCGGACAGATCGGCGGGTAGATACTTGGCTTCGATGGCTTGCCGCAGCAAGTCGGCGCGGAACTTGGGATGCGCGATGCTGATGAGCGCCATGGCGCGTTCGCTGATGCTTTTGCCGTGCAGGTAGGCCGTGCCGTATTCGGTGACCACGTAATACACGCCCGCCCGCGTGGTCACGACGCCCGCGCCTGTGCTGAGATGGACCACGATGCGGGATATCGCGCCGTCCTGGGCCGTCGACGGGAGTGCGATGATCGCCTTGCCACCGACCGCCTTGGCCGCGCCGCGGTTGAAATCCACCTGCCCGCCCACACCCGAGAAAAACTTCGAGCCGATGGAGTCGGCACAAACCTGGCCGGTCAAATCGATTTGCAGCGCGGTGTTGATGGCCACCATTTTGTGCTGCTGGTTGATGATGATCGGATTGTTGACATATTCCGTCGGGTGGAAGGCGAAGAGCGGGTTGTTGTCAATGAAGTCGTAGAGTTTGCGCGTGCCCAGGCAGAAGCTGGCAACCACCTTGCCGTGGTCCATGGTCTTGCGCGTACCGTTGATGGCACCGCACTGGATCAGGTCCACAATCCCGTCGGAAATCATCTCGGTGTGAATGCCGAGGTCCTTTTTGTCCTTGAGGAAACCTAACAGAGCCTGCGGAATGCGCCCGATGCCGACTTCGATCGTGGAACCATCTTCAACCAGGGCCGAGATATTCTCGGCGATCTGCCGGGTGACATCGGTGATCTCCGGGGGCGTCACCTCGAAAATCGGCGCTTCGCTGGGCACCAGCACGTCGATGTCGTAAGCGTGAATGAAGGCATCGCCCAGCGTGCGCGGCATGTTGGAGTTGACTTGGGCAATCACCAGTGACGCGTTCTCGGCGGCACTCTTGACGATGTCCACCGAGACTCCCAGACTGCACATGCCGTACTCGTCAGGCGGCGTCACCTGAATCAAGGCCACATCGAGCGGAAGTTGCCCGGAGTTGAACAAGCGCGGCACGTCCGATAGATGGATGGGCGTGTAATCCCCCAGTCCTTCCTGGATGATGTCGCCCACGTTTTCAGCGATGAAGACGCTGTTGACGCGGAAATACTGGGCCAGATTCTTGTGGGCGTACGGGGCCTCGCCAAAGGTTAACAAATGCAGGATCTCGGTGTCGGGCAATTCGCGGGCGCGCTGGGTGAGGGCGCTCACCAGTTCTAACGGCTCGCCGCAGCCGGTGCCGATGAAGACACGCTGGCCCGGCCGGATTTGCTTCACCGCGTCCTCGGCGGTGGCGATGGTGGATTGGTACTTCTCCTTCCACGCGAGGTCATAACTTGGTTTTCGGTCACTCATTATTTATCTCCTGCGGCAGTCAAAGTCATGCGGGCATCGGCCACATACGGCTGCATGCCGACGGGTCCGACGATGAACGGATTGATATCCAATTCGCTGATTTCCTCGTAATCGGTGGTCAACTGGCTGATGCGTTGCAGTGCGCCGGCAATGGCTAACAGGTCCACGGGTGCCTGCCCGCGCGCCCCTTCCAGCAGCGCATAGGAACGCGTGCCCTTCAACATCTGCATCGCTTCCTCGGCGGTGATGGGGGCCAGGTGGAACGTCACGTCCTTCATGACCTCGACGAAAATACCACCCAGACCGAACATCAACATCGGGCCGAACTGCGGGTCGCGGGTCATGCCGAGAATGACCTCGCGGCCGCGCTGCCCCATTTTCTCGACGAAAGCACCGCGGATGCTGGCCTTGGGTGCGTGCCCTTGAATCCGCAGCATCATCAAATCAAAGGCATCGCGCACCTGCTCGGCGTTGGCCAGGTTGAGACGCACGCCGCCGAAGTCGGACTTGTGAATGATGTCCGGCGACGAAACCTTCAGTACCAGCGGGTATCCGATGCGCTCGGCGATTTCCACCGCTTCCTCCGCCGTCCTCGCCAGATTGCCGTCTAACACATTGAAATTGTAGGCGCGCAGGACTTCCTTCGCTTCCACTTCGCCCATCTGCAGTTGACCGGTGCGAAGATGCATCTGGAGGACGCGGTCCACGCGCCGGCGGTTGACCGGGAAGCGAGTGACGATGCGGGGCGGGCGCCGCCGCCATGCGTTGTAATCGCACATTGCCCGCAACGCACCCATCGCGCGGTCGGGCGACGGGTAATTCGGGATGCCCAGCGCCATGAGTTTTTCCTTCGCTTGCTCCACGTCGTCACCGCCCATGAATGCGGTCAGCAACGGTTTTTTTCCCTGGTGCGCCAC
>JAPLUJ010000614.1 GCA_026397695.1 Verrucomicrobiota bacterium
CTGTCGAAATCCGGAATCGCACGGTATGGGTTGCAGCCTGTCGATGATGGGCCGCCCCTTGGTTTTTTCGGCGTTCCCCTGCTTCTTGCCGCTGGCCTGAGGCGTGCCGGTTCCCGCCTCCCGTGGTCGGTTTGGAACCTCTACTTGACAGATCGCAACACCCGTGAGGGCTGCCATGAACGTCCCGATTACGACTACCATTGCATACTTATTCATTTTTTTGATTTTGCAGATGGCGCAAATGCTCTCTCCGCGTGCGGTGTTGCGGAAGTGCGGTGTTGCGGTGAAAACCAAGAGACAGGAACCTCCAAACGGCGGATTTGGGCAGGGGCCAGGCGTTTGAAGTCATTGCCATGGAAGAATTCCTCATGCGTGAAAATATCTATCCTGTACGCTTCGCCAAGGATTCTTTTGGAAAATCATCGGGGGGAGTCGTAATAAAAGAGCCCTTTCCCATTCAACCTCTCAGTTCGCCATTCCGTGTGCGAGTCGATGACGTGAAGCGGTGCTTGTTTCATCTCGTGTCCCTGATTATACCTGCGAAAAGTCCCTGCTCTGTGATCTTGTCGACCTGTCGAAGATGCGCGCGTAGGTGGGATTACACGAACCCGATCTGCGCGATAGCCTGCTGGTACGTTAGAGAATGCTATTCCACCTCTGCGGTCACGGCGGATAGAATCCGGATTTCCCGCTGATCCAGCAAACGTCCAAGCGGTTTGAGTGTCAGCCAATAGCCATAGCTCATCACGGCCGCGAGCACTGCCGAGAGCAGGAAATTGAGCGGCAGTGAAGTGGTGGTATGGGAACCCAGCAGAAACTCCACCAGCGCGGGCAGCACCAAAGGGACCATCGCAAACTGCACGGCAAACATGCAGAAGAAGTGCGCCAGCATGATTCGAATCGGTCTTTTGGTTGGTTTCACGGCCCCGGACTGGACTCGGAAGGGGAACAGGATCGAGAGCAGGTTTCCACAGATGAACAGGATGACCACCATCGACACGGACTGAAACAGACCGGCCAGCGCGGTCAGCACGGGCAACCGGAAGCCAATGGACATGACCGTCACGCAAAACAGATTGATAGATATGACGAATGGCGAAAATGCCAGATTCTTTCCAAGCAGAATCCACCTCCGTTCAGCGGGGGAGAGCACCAGGCAGCAAAATCCATCGCGATCAAAACCGAATTGATTGCCGACTAACGGAATCAACAGGGTCGCCATAAACATCAATGCCGACGGAATCCAAAACAATTGCATGGGCTCAAGGATTTTCGAGTCCATGGTGGAGCGGGATTCAACGAAAATCATTAGAATCAGAACCAACATGCCGAACATAATTTTCATTTCCGGCGCACGAAGCATCGAGCGAAACTCCGCCAGAGCCACGGCGCAGGACTCCTCCGGGAGAACCGGAATCCGTAGTTCAAGGAATCTCGCATGGGCTTGTGGCGATGTGGATGTGATGCCCTGTCTCGCGCAAACCCGGATCCCTGCCGATGCCCTGCCGCCAGTCTCACCGCGTTGGAATTTCAAGGTGCTACTATATGCGCGCATCAATCCCAGAACCCCGATCAGCACTGCACCGCAAGTTCCCATGACTGCTGGCCATGGATCGTGCTTGGCTAGAGCCCGCGCCCCTGTTGGCACCCACAAAGGCGGTATGAACTTTCCCAGTAAAGGAAGTTCCTGAAATGCCTCCAGTCTCGCCGCATGAGACGGCATATTTTCAAGAGGACGAAGTTTTCTGAAGTGGAACTCAGTCGCCGGGATCAGCAGCATGCAGAACAAACCCAGCATCACGATGACCGATCGGTGCTTGCGAGGGTTTGTCATCATGGTCGCGAACCAGCCACGCAGGCAGTAGGTCCAGGCGGACACCATGAAGATCATGCCCAGTGCCAGCGGCAGCAGCAGGAACATCACTGCGCCGCAGGATAAGACCATTCCACCGGTCAGGCCGATGATGGCCGGAACCGCGATGATCAGACTCGGCGTCAGATGGGATGCCACAAAATTGAAAAAGAAGATCCGCCCTAGCGGAATTGGCAGATGCATCAGTTGTTGAAGATCGATGGACTCCGAGCGTTGCAAGTTCGTTACAAGCCCGATGAACCAAACGAATAGGAACACGACGGTGAACCCGAGCCAGAACAACATGATCGTCTGCGGGGCCGCATCATTCAGAACAAATGCACCCACCGCAAAACCTCCCGCGAAACTCCCGGCGGCAATCCCGAGCGCCAGAATGGTAATGATGCCAGCGATGACCGCACCGAGTCCGCCGCCCTTCTTCAACTGATTGCGGGTGAGTTGCCACCGCAACAGCAGGATGAGCTTGAAGTGATGCAAGATCATTCCAGCCAACTCAACATTTTCGAGCCCTCCGGATTTTCACCGACGACGGTGATGAATTTGTCTTCCAGCGAACCGTCGCGCTGCAGTTCCTCCATCATCCCTTGGTGGACAATCCGGCCGTGCGAGATAATGCCGATGTCCGTACAGAGTTTTTCGACAATCTCCAAAACATGCGAGGTGAGAAAACCCGTTGCGCCGCGCTCAACACATCGCTTGAGCGTGTCCCGCAGGACTTTGCATGCGACGGCATCAACTCCCTCGAATGCTTCGTCCAGGAAAAGCAGTTCGGGATCCGGGATCAGCGCCGCCGCAAGCGCGAGTTTCTTCTTCATGCCGTGTGAGAATTCGCAGGTCAGCTTTCCCTCATCATCGACCAGATCCATCATTTCGAGCAGTTCATCACACCGTTGGCGGACGGTTTCCCGCGGGACCAGATACATCCGTCCGACGAAAGTGAGATATTCGCGGGCGGTCAAATTGTCGAACAAGGCCAGATTCTCCGGCACAACCCCGATGCGCCGCTTGACCGCAAGCGCGCGCTTTGGGTCGCTGATGTCCTCACCTAGAACCCGTATCGTGCCTGACGTTGGCGCCAGAAGCCCGGTCAGCATCTTGAGGGTCGTGGATTTTCCCGCACCGTTAGGCCCGAGAAAGCCGTAGAACTTTCCTTCCTCCACTCGAAGATCAAGCTCATTGACCTTGGAATGCGAGATCTGGCACGGAAACAGACTATTGGACTGGCCATGGCCGGGTTTCGAAAGAGAGAAGACTGTTACGATCTGACGGGTTTGGATATCGCAAAAATTGCATGTCACGTGACTGTGGGGTCATGGCCCCCATTCCCAACGATCTCTCTGTCTCTATACCAAGCACTCCAGCCGCTCCGCCTTCATCACCGCGGTCTCCTCGCCACCCACGATCACTTCATCAACACCGCCGCCGTCCTTGACATCCCTGCAAACTCAAAAACGCTTGCCCGCCTGACGACGCCCTCGTGGGTTTCATTGACGGAAGAATAGATCGGCTGAATCCGCCCCGCTGTGTGGGAGTTTGATCCAAAATTTTTCGCTTGCAACAGTTCCCTAAAACGGTAATGATTCTCCCGTGATTGAGGATTTCTCATGCAAGGAAACCGAAAAGATCTGGAATGGCGGCCGGTCGAAAAAACTGCCGGGAGAAATTCAGGAGCGGGCGTTCCTGAGACTTCGGCAGCTTCACGCGGCCGATCTTCTGGCCGATTTGCGGATCCCGCCCAGCAACCGGCTGGAATCCCTATCCGGCGATCTCAAGGGCTTCTGGAGCGTGAGAATCAATCAACAGTGGCGCTTGGTTTTCCGATGGAATGACGGAAAGGCGTCTGACGTTAAAATCACCGACTACCATTGACGACTATGAAACGAAACACAGACCTGCTGCCGCTGGTGAACTTTTTCGCCGAAACCCTCCGCGAAACCCTCGACGAATGGGACGTCTCACAAGCGGAAGTCTCGCGCATGACCGGCATTCCATCGCCCCACCTCACCGATATGAAAAAGAGCCGTCGCCGCTGCACGCCGGAATACGACCTGCGCCTCAGCCGCTACTTCGGAACCTCTCCCGGCTTCTGGCTCCGTCTCCAGTTGGACTACGATCTGATGCGGGCCGCCCGCGAGAACGGCGAACGCATCGAACGTGAGGTCCAGCCGCACGCGGCGTAAGGGGGAGCAACCATCAAGACCCGCGCTTTCATTCATCCCGGCGAAATCCAATAATCACCCGCCAATGTCTGTTATTTGGGACCCCGTCGACTGGGAAGGATCACTTTACCCAACGTATCCGCCGACATCGAAGAGAGCTGAATCACAACCTTCCCAAGTCTCCGCTTCAAGTCCATACCCATCCCCGCCATGAAATTCGCCGAAGAAATCGAGATTTGCCTGCGTTCGCGTTTCACCGTCGTGTGGATCTCGTCCTACGAAGAGGAACGCATCGTCACATCGCTCAAGGAGCTTTGCGAACGCACCAAGCGCCGCCTGCTCACTTGGGATATCGCGGCACACTTCAAAGCCGTGTCCGACACGCCCGGTGCCCCTGCGCCTCCGGACGCCAAAGACCCCCTAACGGCACTGGAAGCCATCGCCAAGGCCGAGGCCGGCACCGATGCGGTTTTCATCCTCAAGGACTTCCACCACTGCCTCGACAAGCAGCCCAAGATCATCCGCCAGCTCCGCAATCTGGCGCAGGCGCTCAAGGCCACACGCAAGTCCATCATCATCACCGCGCCCAACACCAAGGTGCCGGACGACTTGAAGGACGATGTGTTTCTCATGGAATTTCCGCCGCCGGATGTGGACGAAATCAGCGGGCTGCTGGACCGCTTCACGCAAAACCCGCAGATCACGGTCAACCTCACCGGCCTGGGCCGCGACAAGGTGCTGCGCTCGGCGCTTGGCCTCAGCGCCAATCAGGCGATCCGCGTCTTTGGCAAAAGCATCGTCGCGGAGATCAAGGGGGCGAACGGCCAGGTCCTCAAGCCCTCCGGCACTCTTGACGAGCGGGGTATCGACATGATCACCGCCGAGAAAAAAAGCATCATCCGCGAGTCCGGTGCGTTGGAGTTCTTCTCCCCTCAGGAAACCATCGCCGACATTGGCGGGCTGGAGGTGCTCAAGGAATGGCTGCGGGGCCGCGAGGCCGACTTCACGCCGGAGGCGCAGGCTTACGGCATCCCCGCGCCGAAGGGAATCGCCCTCATCGGCATTCCAGGCACGGGAAAAAGCCTCACCGCGAAGATGGTTTCCAGTCTCTGGCACCTGCCGCTGGTGCGGCTGGATGTGGGGGCGCTGTTTGGCGGGCTCGTCGGCCAGTCAGAGGAAAACACCCGCAGGGCGCTGGCCTTGGTCGAGACCATCGCCCCGTGCGTGCTCTGGATCGATGAAATGGAAAAAGCCTTCGCCGGGGGTGGGTTGGACGGTGGCACCTCGCAGCGCGTTTTCGGCAGTGTGCTCTCGTGGATGCAGGAAAAGAAGCAGGCCGTCTTCGTGATCGGCACGGCCAACGATGTCATGGCCCTGCCGCCGGAGTTTCTTCGCAGCGGGCGCTGCGATGCCACCTTCTTCCTCGACCTGCCCACCACTGTCGAGCGCCGCGCCATTTTCGAGGTCCACATCACCAAGCGAAAGCGCCCGCTGGCCATCTTCGATCTCGACGAACTCGCCGCCGCCTCTGCCGGCTTCGTCGGCGCGGAAATCGAGCAGTCCGTGGTGGATGCCATGCACCTTGCCTACAACGACAAAGCATCTCCCCGCCGCGAATTCACCACCGGAGACCTCATCGCGGCGCTGGCCAGGCTTGTCCCGCTCTCCCGTTCCCAGCGCGAGCGCATCGAGACTCTCCGCGCCTGGCTGCGCGACGGCCGCGCCCAGTCCGCTTCTTACGCCGAAGCCCGCAAGCACGAGGAGCAGTTCGTCCAGATCCAACCATTCGATTGATCGCCACCCCCGAAAAAGCGCCATGTCCCACTTCACCACCATCAAGACCGCCTTCACCGACGCCGGGTCTCTGGAGAAGGCCCTCGCCGATGTTGCCGCCCGGTTTGGTCTTTCCTCCGTGCGGAGAAACACCACCGTTTCCGGCTGGCAGGGCATCACCACCACTGCGGAACTCGTCGTTTCCACCCGCAATGCCGGTTACGATCTCGGTTTCAAACAGGAAGCCGGCCACTACACCCTCGTAGGCGACTGGTATGGCATCAAGGACATCAAACAGGACGCCCGGCCCTCACCCAGCGCTACGCCTACCACACCACTGTCCAGAAACTGGTCGAGGAACAGGGCTTCTCCCTCGTGGAGGAGGAGCAGCAGGAGACCGGTGCTATCCACCTCGTCCTCCGCCGTTCCGTCTGAATCCCTTCACCCTCTGCCTATTTTCCAGCTATGCAAATTCAGGAAATCGAAGTCACCATCCAGCCCGACGGCAGCGTGAAGCTCCATGTCCGCGGAGCTGCCGGCACTCAGTGCCTCAGCCTCACAGCCGATCTCGAAAAAGCTCTGGGCGGTCAGGTTCTCTCCCGCGATCATACCCCGGAATACGACCAGCCCGTGGAACAATCCGACTCCGCCTGGCAATCCCTCGGCCAATAGGAACACCTGCTACCCTGCCGCCCGCCCTTTCTTCATTCAAAATTCATAATTCATAATTCTTACTCATGCCCCTTGCCATTGACTTCGGCACCTCCAACACCGTCGCCGCCCTCTGGGATGCCGACACGCAGGATGCGCGAAGTCTGCCCTTGGCCGATCTTACCACCCGACGTACCGACCCCCATGGGCTGGAGTTCCATGTCGTCCCGTCGCTCATGCACTTTCATGAGCGCGGTCAGTGGACCGGCCAACAGGTCGTAGCGCGAGACCTGCTGGCTGCGCCCGGTACCTTCCGGTGGATGAAAACCTACACCGGCTCCGGCATGAAGCTGCCGCGTACCCTGTTCGGGAAATCCATCGACAACTTCGATGCCGCCGCCGCTTTTCTCACCCAGATTATCAATGCCGCCGGCATTCATGTCGACCTCAGCGACGAGGAGGTCGCCTTTACTCTGCCCGTGGAGTCCTTCGAGCACGCCCAGAGCTGGCTTGATGGCGTGGTCCGCAGTGCCGGCGTGCTCCGCCCCCGTTATTTGGACGAGGCATCCGCCGCCGCGCTGGGATATGCCGCACGCGTCCGTCCCGGCGCACCCTATCTCGTGTTTGACTTCGGTGGCGGCACGCTGGATGTCTCAATCGTCCGCTCCGATGAAACTACCGACGGCACGGTGCGCAGCCGCCTGCTGGGTAAGGCTGGCACCCAGGTC